>JXSN01000417.1 GCA_001276605.1 Achromatium sp. WMS2 | reverse complement strand
TGGTCTGAATCTTTACGTATGACACTACGTAAAAATATTAGTTGGTTTATGCCATTGGCAGCACCATTAAGTTTTTTGGTTGCGGCTACAACCAATCCTGAAACCCCACTGCTAACGCAAACTATAGGAATATTGGCATTTACAATATTAATGTTAGCCGTAATCTTATTGTTGTGGCGAATATTGCATTATGATGGCCCGCTTAAGACATACTTTGCAGATCGAAATCAAGCCGGTTGGTTAAGTTATCTACATTTCATATGGTTCCCTATAGTTCTTGGTATACCCGCAATCCTGGTTTTTACTTCTATTTTGGGATATCATTATACCGCTGTGTATTTAGAACATCAAATACAAATAACTGTTTGGTATTTATTTGGTTTGTTAATAGCCCGCAATTTGATTTTACGCTGGTTATTTGTGACTGAACGGCGCCTTCGCTACGAAAATGTTTTGCGGCGACGTGAAGAATTAAGGATAGCACGAGCTAAAGGGGAAGTCGGACACGTTGGTGAGGACGAAGGTAGTTCTATAGTTGTAGAAATTCCCGAGGTAGATTATCACTCTTTAAGTGATCAGTCACAACGCTTAATTCATGCTGGATTTTTATTTGGAATGATAATAGGGAGTTGGGCGATTTGGAATAGCTTATTGCCTACTTTGAGCATTATAAATGGGATTGAGTTACCATTTTATGCTACGCGCACGATAGAGGGCATATCTAAAACGGTACCGGTTACTTTGGCTGATGTAATAGTCGGATCTTTTGTGTTGTTTAGCTCTTTTATTGCAGCTAAGAATTTACCTGGAATATTGGAAATTGCTATATTACAGCGTTTACCAATGGACTCTGGCGCTCGCTATGCGGTTACAACTTTATCCCAATATATGATTGCTGCCATCGGAGTATTTGTTACTTTTAGCACTTTAGGATTAGAATGGTCAAGCATTCAGTGGTTAATAGCAGCCTTAAGCGTGGGCTTAGGATTTGGACTACAGGAGATTGTTGCCAATTTTATCAGTGGCATTATACTGCTTTTTGAACGCCCGATTCGAGTTGGTGATGTGGTTACCATTGACAATACTACTGGTGTAGTTTCACGAATACATATTCGAGCCACAATTATCACCAATTATGACAAACAGGAACTAATCGTTCCCAACAAGGAATTTATAACGGGTCGTTTAATTAATTGGACTTTGACCAGTACAATGAATCGTATTATAATTAATGTTGGAGTTGCATATGGCAGTGATGTGGCCAAGGCCATTCAACTATTGGGAGCTATTGCGGCTGAAAATGAATATGTATTGGAAGATCCTAAACCGTTGATAAGTTTTGAGAGTTTCGGTGATAATGCGTTGGGTTTGGTAATGCGCTGTTGTTTGCCTAATTTGGACAATCGGTTAGCTGCCATTACGGCGTTACATGTGGCAATTAATGAAAAATTCGC
>JXSN01000043.1 GCA_001276605.1 Achromatium sp. WMS2 | reverse complement strand
CATTAAAGAGCAAATGCCAACGCCAGACGACTGAACTATCTTGATTATTATGCCCTGGAAACAGGCAGGCTTTGATAATATGATGGCTCATCCAAGGCCACAGGAGCATAATGGTTATCCCAAGGCATAAATTAATCCATAAATGTATCCAAGTAGCAAAAAAAAGTTGTCCTTCTACCAAGGCATGTCCCATAACACTACCTAACGGCGTATTGGCTGCTATTAATAATGTGCAAGACCATCCAATTAAAATCATTAATACATAAATGGTATTACCTGGAAAATTGCCAACAAATTTTATAAGTATCCCAATTAATCCCCCCACAGGAGCACCTAAAACGGTTGGAATTCCTATTGCTAAACCAGCTAAGGCACTCAAACCCGCCAGATGGGCCAAACCTAGAGCAGCTAACCATTCGTCGCGCAAACGTAATAAAACCCCTATCGGAGGAAGAATGAAAGTTGCTGCCAGACATCCTGCCAACCAAGGAATATGAAACAAAGGATCCCACAATATTTGCCAGTCAATGTTCATTGCCCTACATCTACCACCCGCGTACATGCCTTGTGCAGAAAAGTGTGCTCATGACTTACCAACAATATACCTCTTTGCTCCGGGTTGGCATTTAGCAGTTCGACCAACAGTGTTTCACTATTTGGATCTAGATTGTTAGTTGGTTCATCCAATAAAATTAAATCAGCCCAACTACCCAAACAAGCCCATACTGCCAGCAATTGAAATTGTCCCCCACTTAAGGTATCCACCCTGCGTTTAAGCCAGGGCTTAATGGTGGCAGGAGGAGTTTTACAATCGGCGTTGGCGTAACGCAAATATTCCTGGCCACTGAAAGGCATTGCGGGTAAACGTATTGGTCGTTGGAATTGCCAGCTAGTGGTGAGACCAGGTTTTTTATGAATATGGCCAGAAAATATTTTGGCAGTATTGGCAATAGCTTTTAAGAGTGTTGATTTTCCACAACCGTTAGCTCCCCATATCCCAACTATTTCGCCTATGTAAAGGTTTAGGGATATAGGCCCTATCACGGGTTCTTGGTATCCTACCACTAGCTTATCCAAAGCAAGCAATGGTTCATTCATGAAATACGCCATCCAGATTATAATCATCTCTAGTCTTAACTTAGCCCCAACAAGGATTTGAGGCTAAGCTATAGCCTGATAGCTACCAGCAGAATTTAAGCCACAATTATATTATGGCTTTAATGCCTTAAGCCAATCTTCTATATGGGACAAATAACCTGCACCATCAGCATTCAATGGTGGCTCTAGCGGAAGGGATATTAAAGGCCAACCCAAGGTATTTGCTAATATTCGTGGTGTTTGCTCTGGTTGATATGTGGTAATCAGCACAATTCCCTGTCGCCCTTGGAGTGTGTGAACCAATTGCTGAATATGAGCCGCTGTGGGTGGAATACCAGGCACGAGTTCGATGGTATTAAGGAGAGGCACGGCAAAACGTTCCAATAGATATATGCTGTCTCTATGATAAGCTACAACTCCTGGTGCCGAAGCAGCGAGTTGCCGCCATGCTGGCAGTCTGGAATCTACCGCGTGCTGAAATGCTCGTGCGCGCTGGCGATAGGCCGTAGCATTGCTTGGATCGAGTTTTGCTAAGCGTTCGGCAAGGGCTAGGCCTACCTGGGCCATACGCACAGGGTCCATATTAATATGTGGATTACCCATTGGATGTATATCCCCTAAAGCACGGTCGGCTGGCCCTCCCACATCCAAGAGTGTTACCTGGGCCGCTGCCTCAAAGTAGCCAATGCGGCCAGGTAAGATTTGAGGATTGGCCGCTTGCTGAATAGCTATTGGTAACCAGCCAACCTCAATTTCCGCACCTAAGGCCACTACCAGATCCGCCCCCCGCAGTGCGCGAATCATGCTGGGACGAGCTTGCAGGTGATGTAGATCCCGATCTGGTGGTGCTAGTATGGTTAAATGCGCTTGTTCCGCAGCGATTTCACGGACCAATGCACCAGTACTAGAACTGGTCGCCACAACCTCTAGTGCGGACCAGGCACCTGTAGGCAGTAACAGGAACAGGCTAACTGCTAGTAATTTGAATAAACGTTGCATTACCTCACCTCCTTTAAAATTTGTGGGCACCATGTGATCCTAGGCTCATCAGGTACTGGAGATAGACGTAATCAACATTATTCGACTGGCCATTAATGCTAATATCCGCCTTAGAATATTGTAACCGTAGTTGGGAAAATTCAGTCAAACTCCAAGTTAGGCCCGCAGTCCAACGCCTGGAGCTATCCCAATCACGTACCCGGTTGCCGTTGCTTTCGAGTTTGTTGGTCAGGCCAACCATATCATACCGTAAGCCAATCTGCCAGCGTGGGGCGAATCCGTATAGACCCTGTAGGTAAAATCCATCCTCAGTAAAAATCCGCTCATCGAGGGGACCAGCCGTCTGACGGTATTTCAAATCAAGATCTTTGCGCTGCCACAAATACTCGCCTTGTAGCTTAAAATTCCCCTGACCATAGGCGCCACCAGCATCATATTTGTAGACAGCATCCAATCCCCACATCCAAGCATTGCCCTCCAGAGTGTGCAGATTACCACCTCCTACTTCACCGTGAATTTCTTGATGTTGGTCGGCCCAGGCACCCCAGAGGCCTAGCTGTAATGCGTGACTATAGCCAAGTTCGGGGGCGTACTTGATAAATGCAGTATACAGACGCGGCCCGTGCTTCTCGTCGCTTAGTGCAAGATTTGCATGACTTAGTCCAAGTCCCTCTAGTTCTGCTTCTAATGGCTCGTCGATTTCAGCTAACGCACCCAGTTTTTCCTGTTCCCCCTGGAAAACCTCAAGGCCGAATAGTGTGTAGTATCGCCAATTTGGCAACCAGGTTATTTGCACGCCAGTATCGCGTAAGCCGTGTCCACCAAGTAGATTAAGGTAAGCAAGGTTTTGATCGGTGAAATCCCAGGTATGTGGATGCTGGTTGTTCATGTAACCAATGTCAGAAAGAAATTTGCCGGCTTTTATCTTTAAACCGTAGGGCAGTGAGCGAGTTTGAAACCAAGCTTCTTCAAGTTCCAGGCTACCATCCGATTCGATGGCCAATAATGCGGTGGCATCAAAATAGGCATCGACACTGGCAGATAATGCTATTTCCGCACTGCGGAAATTAAATCCTTGTTCAGCGCCACCATGGGTATGCCCGTGATGATCATCACCAGCACCATGGGCATGGCTAATGCCATCGGCTTCGCCAAGTAGCTCTGTGCCTTTTCCATCCTTATTATCGTGATAATAATTACCGTCCAATATAACAGAAATTTGGGGGTTAAAGGCATTACCAGCATTTACAGAATCACTGCTATTTTTGGGCAATGAAGGTGTGGTAACAGCAAGTTCAGAAGCAGGTTTTGCCTGTTCTGTTGCCCTAATTTCTGCCTCTCTAAGACGATGCTCCATCTCCACTAAGCGTTTTTCATATAACTCCCTCATCCGCTGAATTTCAGCACGCAAAGCATCGACATCAGAAGCGGCATAGACCTGACCCATAGCAATTAATAGGGCGCAGGTAACCATAAAATATCGTAACATGTTTGACCTCGTCAGGAAAAAACAAAAATTATCCCTCTTCGCAGAAAATAGAAGGGGTGAAAATAACGCAAAAATTCAGACGAGATCGACAGGTGGTGCGCGGGAATGGTAAAAAAAGTAATGCCTATGCCTAACAGCAACAGGTACATTTAAGAAGATTGGAGCAAAGTGTGTACACGTGGGTAGAGTTGGGGGACTTCCCAGCACAGAACTATCCAGAATCGAGTACGCAGCACACAATTGACAGCTAGCATGTGGATGATGCTGGTCTTCTTGATGCTGGTAATGGGATAGTCCATGAATCAATCCGCCTAGCTGGTTAAACAGCAAGGCACAAGCTAGCAGCAATGCACGCGGAGTAGATAGTGTCATTGCACTAACCTACATTGTTTAAAGCCAAGATTGTCATGGTCTAAGCGGTGCATTCGAGCTGGTTTCATTGCCGTATACTAGTCAGGCTGCCTGCCATTCTATATCATCCGGTCTCCATCGGTCAAGTAGTTGAATAAAAATTTCCTGAAATGGAACCACACTTACTGCGTCATCATTTTGGAATGTCTGTAACTACCTACAACATTACTCTGCCTTCTCACTTGATCGGAAAGGGTAAGCAAGAAAACTTACATTACCCCACTCTCCATTTATGGATATAGGTATGGGGTAAGGTAAGTAGTTACGAATATCTTAATATTTAACCAATATTCATCCAGTAATTCATACACTTCTAGCGTTTTTAATTAGGACTTGTGCAAAGGCCATATATTATTGCATTCACGAATAACCTGCTGTCTTTTGCAGTTACTCCCACGTCTCCAGCCTTTCCAGGCAATATATCTTTTATTTTATTCCATTGTTCGTCAATTAATGCGTATTATTCTATCATTGTAACTATCTACCTCCCCCCCTGCCCATCTCCATTGATGGCGAGGGGTTATACGTCACCTCACCCCGTCATTCCGGCAGGGAGTGCCGGAATCCAGATACCAGGGATGGGGTTAGCAGAATGATGTGGTAGGTATTTACAATGTAACTTAGAATGATGCGGTGGCCTATACCCAGTGGTTATTCCAGCAAACAGGTAAAAAGTATCGATTACCCACCGAGGCAGAGTGGGAATATGCGGCTAGGGCTGGGACCACGACTGCCTATTGGTGGGGTGATGCTGTGGGTAGGAATAATGCTAATTGTGGTGGTTGTGGTAGCAGCTGGGATAGTCGGCAAACTGCACCGGTGTGTTCATTTGCTATTAATCCGTGGGATCTATATGATACTGCTGGTAACGTATGGGAATGGATATGTTCGGAATACACAGGCAGCTATGATGGAAAAGAATAGTTCTATGCGTATAGCACTACCGAGATATTTGTGCGTGGTGGATCTTGGTACAGCAAGACCCCGTGGGTCATCCGTACTGCTAACCGTTTCAGGCACGATAACCGTATCTTCAACCTGGGGTTTCGTGCTGTTCAGGACAAAAAATAACCTTTTTGTCTTTATCACTCTCACCCTTTAAGCCGCTGTCCGTTAAGGGGGTGCGGGCGCCCAAGCCCCGCCAAAAAGTTTGGGCCGTTGTGGGGACGCTGGAGCGCCCCCGGCTGCATTCCTACGTTGGAGCATGGAAACATCCGCAAGGTTCCCCACACTAATTGATGTGGGGATGTTATGGGACAGATCTGTTTGTATGCTCAGTTAGAAGGATTCCAAGGCCAACCAACTTAGCGCTAGATGTGGATAAATACCCAGCAGGATTATGGATGCAGCGAGCACCAGCAGTGTAATACCACTAGTGCTATATTTCCATGTTGGAGCAATTATTTCTCTAGCAGCTTCGGGAACCTTCATATACAGATTTACCATAATCCGCAGATAGTAAAAAATACCAATTGCACTACCAACCAAAAGAGCGCCTAGGGCTACCCACAGTTGGGAATTGATACCTACAGCTATAACGTAGAATTTACCAATAAATCCGGCGGTAAGTGGGATTCCTGCCAGCGACAACATGCATATCGACAATACTACCGATATTACTGGACGCGACCAAAACAAACCACAATACTCAGTGATGGTACAGGTGTCACTTTCCTCGTGCCTACTAGACGCCATAGTTACCACACCGAAAGCTGTTAGCGTAGTGATCATGTAAGTCAATAGGTACATTCCCACTGCTTCCTCAACCAAGGGGCCGGGGACTACGGTAAGCACTATGAGTAGGTACCCAAAATGAGCTACAGAGGAATATGCAAGTAAGCGTTTAATGTTATTTTGCTGTAATGCCAATAAGTTACCTACTATTATAGAAGCAATTGCCACTATAGTAAGCAATAGCGCCAAACCAGGAGATTGTAGCAACGGTATAGACTGCACTAAACGCAATAATACTACAAAAACTGAAATTTTCGCTTCAGTAGCTATAAAGGCTCCGGCAGGTGCCGATGATCCTTGATATACGTCTGGGACCCAAAAATGAAATGGGGCAAGCGATAGTTTGAACATTATGGCTATCAACACCATGGTCAAGCCAACAAGTGCAACCTGATCACTAGGATAAATGGCCAGATAGGCGCCTATGCCAGAGAAGCCTAATTCCCCGGATTGGGAATATAGCAAAGCAAACCCAAACAACAAGGTGGCCGAGGCAGTAGCCGATAAAACCAAATATTTGATTCCAGCCTCAAGAGCTAGCTTATTGGTAAATAGGTATGCTGTAATACCATAAACAGACACCGAGAGGATTTCTAACCCCAAAAAGAACATAGCAGCATGATTACTGGATATCAAGACCATACCACCTGCCAATGCCATCAATACCAAAAGGTAGATTTCTTCCCGATTGATTGGATCCTCTTCCAGATAAGAATAGCTAAAAATGCTAGAAGTAAGCGCTGATATGATTATCAATATTGAGTAAAACCAGCTAATACGATCTACCATCATAATTTCAGTAACTGCTTGGGGACCTACCGATTCAGCGGCAAAAACTCCCAAGAGAGCCAATATGAGACCGCCTATGGAAATGCCAGCGACCAAACTATGGTTGCGTTTAAAAGCTATCGCAAGCATCACCACCACGACGGTGGCGCAAACTATCAACAGTGGAAGTAAGGCAACAAGCGCCTCTAGTGTAAACATGGCAACGATCTCTACGGTGCTGTGAGGCTAGGAACAGGAGCCACAGACTGCGGACGATAAATATCCCGCACAGCTGTGATACTTGAAGATGCGGTAGTTACCAGCGGCTGCGGATAAAACCCCATGGCTAGCATCATGATTACCAGACTCCCAAGAATTAATACCTCACGCAATACCGGACCATTCAAAGGTGCTGCATTAGGGTCGCTGGGGGCGCCATAAAATGCTCGCTGCATCAGCACTAGCGAATAAATGGAGGCCAACACTAACCCGGTGGATGCAATAACCACGGACCAAGGTGCTACAGGAAATGCTCCCAGTAAAATTAGGAATTCACCAACAAAATTTCCAGTTCCCGGTAAGCCCAAAGATGCGGCTACAAAGAACAGAGCAAATGCTGGAATTATTGGCAATCTAGTCCACAATCCTCCCATTTTAGTCAAATCCCGTGTGTGTAAACGTTCATACAGCTGGCCAGCTAGGATAAATAGAGCGGATGCTGATAACCCATGTGCAACCATTTGCAACACTGCCCCTTGCATACTAATCATTTCACCGGCATAAATTGCAATCAGGATAAAACCCATATGCGATATACTGGTGTAGGCAATCAGGCGTTTCAGATCGGTTTGAGCAAAAGCCAAAATTGCGGTATAAATTATGCTTATGCAACCTAGTATCATAGCTATGGGAGCAAACTCAAGCGAGGCATGCGGAAACATGGGAACGGCAAACCTAAGCAGACCGTAACCAGCGGTTTTCAAGAGTAAACCAGCAAGTATTACGCTACCTGCAGTTGGCGCTTGACCATGTGCATCTGGCAACCAACTATGCAGCGGTGGGACTGGAAGTTTTACAGCAAAGGCGATAAAAAATCCTAGCATAATCAAGTATTCGACCGTGGGCGTTAAGGCGGTATTGCGCAGTACGCTGTAATCGAAACTAAAAGAGCCAGTGTTGCTATAGTTGGCAAAGACTAGACCCAAAATGGCAAATAGCATCAACATACCACTGGCTTGGGTATAAACGAAAAACTTTACCGCGGCATGAAATCTAGTTTTGTGGATTGATACGTCATGTCCCCATAGAGCGATCAGGAAATACATTGGTATCAGCATCAATTCCCAGAAAAAGAAAAAGAGGAATAAATCTAATGCTAAAAATACACCTATTACGCCACTTAGTAACCACAGCAAGTTAAAATAGAAGAAACCAACATGTTCTTGCACATCATCCCAAGAGCAGGCGATAGCCCATAGACCGACAAGACCAGTTAGAAATACCAACAGCATCGATAAGCCATCGACTCCCAAGTGAAAACTAATCCCAAAGCGGCTAATCCATGGATATTGAATTTCAAAAGCCCAATGGGGAGCAATGCTGGTGACATCAGGCGCAGTAAAGTTACCATTTAGCCATAATTGTAGCGACATTAGGGTAACTATACTCATGGTTACCAACGCGATTTCACGGACAAGCGCTTTGCTAAAACGCTCGGCTCGCATGCATAGAACGCCACCAATAAGTGGTATAAGAATAATCCAAAGCAAAGTCATGAATAGTGGATTCCAGTCAGTAAATTACACTAAACTACGCTGCAAGGAACAATGTTGCTGTTAAAAGCAGCAGAATCCCAAACAACACTGCAGCGGCGTAGCGACGCAAGCCGCCAGTTTGAGTAGCGCTTAAAATGTTATTACCTTTCAACGCTGCTAACGGCACCAGTGACAATACCTGATCGGCCACGTCATGGCGCAAAAGATGTGCAAGCTTTATATATGATTGCACAAAAATCATATCGTAGATAGCGTCAAATCCCCAAGCATTATACAATAATTTGTGTATCGTGCGTGCAAAAGCATTGGAATCTATGACATACTTTATTAATTCGCGCCGTCCTAAGAACAGGGCCATGGCAATTCCGATACCAAATATTTCGATGAGTGCTGACACTGACTCTAGGATCCATTCGGAGCTTTCGGCCTCATGTGGAACATGCACTACTGGTAACACCATTTCCAGTGGCGGATGAATCCAAGCACCTACCATAGTAGATAATACCAACAATATGCTTAATGGCAACCAGTAGGCGACGCCATGGCCAACGTGGGCATGGGTATGTGGCTCACCATGGAACACAATGAAGATCAAGCGGAAGGTATATACTGCGGTTAGCAAGGCGCTTAACAGTCCAAATGCTAATAACAGCGGTTGATCTGCCAATAAAACGCTAAACAGAATCTCATCTTTACTGTAAAAACCAGCGGTTACGAAAGGTAAAGCAACTAGGGCACTGCCGCCAACTATAAACGCGGCATATACCAGCGGTAGTTCCTTGCGCAATCCACCCAGTTTAAAAATATCCTGCTCATGGTGACAGGCCACTATGACAGCGCCGGCAGATAAAAACAACAGGGCTTTAAAGAAGGCATGGGTCATCAAGTGGAATATTCCAGCATGCCAGGCTCCAACCCCCAAGGCGAGAAACATATAGCCAAGCTGGCTCATTGTGGAATAGGCAAGCACGCGTTTGATGTCCCTTTGAGCTAAAGCGGCAAAACCTGCCATGAGGGAGGTTACTGCACCAATCCAGGCTACCAAATTTTGAGCCTGAGGCGCAAGCTCGTAGATCCCGTGCATTCTAGCCACCAAATAGACACCTGCGGTAACCATGGTCGCCGCATGAATCAAGGCCGATACTGGAGTTGGGCCAGCCATGGCGTCTGCTAACCAGGTATGGAACGGTACTTGTGCCGATTTACCTATAGCCCCGCCTAGTAGGGTTAGGGCAATTAGGGTAACCATCATGGATTTGGGCTCAAAGACATGAGGAGCGGCTTTGAGGATTTCCTGGATATTGAGGCTGCCAACTGTCTGCCACAACAGGAACAGGGCTATGGCGAGAAATACGTCACCAATGCGGGTAACAATGAAGGCCTTCATAGCCGCAGCACCGTTGGCTGGTTTTTTGTAGTAAAAACCAATCAATAGATAACTGCATAGGCCTACACCTTCCCAACCGAAGTATAGTATTACCAGGTCATCCGCCAACACTAAAAGTAGCATGCTAGCTACAAATAGGTTCATGTACGAAAAGAACCGGCTGTAGCCTTCTTCGCCACGCATGTACCAGGAAGCAAACAGATGAATCAAAAATCCAACCCCGGTAACCACGCCTAACATGGTTAAAGATAACCCATCGAGACGTAAGGAAAACTTGGGCTGGAATTTATCAATACTAACCCAAGTCCATAGTTCTTGAGTAAAGTGGGTTTCACCACTACTTAGCAGCTGCAAACCCAACATAAAGGCGGTAACAGCAGCTAGTCCAATTGAGCTAACTCCAATGGTGGCTGCTAAATTTTCAGAAATACGGCCTCTGGAAAAGGATAGCAGCAGATAACCAATCAGAGGGAATAAAATAGTTAATACTATTAGTTTCATCCGCGCATCTCGCTAACTGCATCCACGTCAAGAGTGTGGAAGCGATGATATAGTTGCAACAACAGTGCTAAGCCGACGCTAGCTTCGGCGGCGGCTAGACTTAGGATTAAAATAAACATAACCTGGCCATCGGCTTGCACCCAGCGACTCCCAGCCATCACAAATGCTAAAGCTGCCGCATTCATCATGATTTCCAGACTTAAAAGTAGGAATAAGATATTGCGGCGTACCAAAACTCCGATAAAGCCCACGATAAACAGCGCGGCGGCCAATACCAGGCCATGTTCCAAAGGAATGCCATTCATATTGTGTATCCTACCTCTTGTATGTGGGACGGCCAAGGTGCCAAGCTGCAACCAAGGCTGCCAATAGCAATACTGATGCCAGTTCGACTGCGAGTAAGTAGCGCCCAAATAGGGCAATACCAACTTGTTTGGCATCAATAGTAACGGCGCTGATTGGATGCAAATTGTCATGTCCTAATGCAAAACTTAACACTATTAGTAGCCCACCGGCTAGAATAGCGGGTCCTATCCAGATACGTGGTTCTATCCAAGCACGCTCCTGTTTTACAGTCCCAGGCCCTAGATTGAGTAGCATAATTACAAACACAAACAGTACCATGATGGCACCGGCGTACACTATGACTTCTAGGGCACCCGCAAACGGCGCCCCAATTATGAAGAAAATCATTGCTATCGAGAGTAGCGATACTACCATGTACAGCAACGCATGTACCGGCTGAGTGTCGGTAACAACTCGCACTGCTGAATACAGGGTGATAGCGGCAGTTATGTAAAACGCAATCTCCACGGATTCCTCCTTTAAGGTAACAAGCTCTTGGTATCTATGGGAGGCGCTTCGTTCTGGCCTGACCCTTTGGGTTTGCCGCTAATCGCCATTCCAGCAATATGATAAAAATTATAATCCGGATATTTACCAGGTCCGGAAATCAGCAGATGCTCTTTCTCGTAAACTAGGCTGGTGCGCTTGTAATCTGCAAGTTCGAAATCCGGGGTCAGCTGGATAGCAGTGGTAGGACAAGCTTCTTCACACATACCACAAAAAATACAACGCGAGAAGTTAATCCGGAAAAACTCTGGATACCAGCGTCCATCTGCACTTTCGGCTTTTTGCAAAGATATACAGCCGACAGGACAGGCTACAGCGCATAGGTTACAAGCAACGCAGCGTTCATTACCGTCAGGATCACGTGTAAGGACGATGCGGCCCCGGTAGCGGGGTGGGGCATTGACCTTTTGCTCTGGGTATTGGAGAGTGTCCCGTTTTCTGAAGCCATGGGAAAATACCATCCACAGGCTGCGCAATTGGGTGCCAAAATCTGTTACTAAAGACCATAAGTAATTCACGATATTATGCTCCCCCGCCTTGCTGCCACAAGATTATGGCGCCAGTAAGCAATAGATTAATCAGGGTTAAGGGTAGGCATATCTTCCAACCTACTGACATCAGCTGATCGTAGCGCGGTCTAGGTAAGGCGGCCCGCAACAGGATGAACAGCATGATAAAGAAGCTTATTTTTAGCATAAACCACACAAAAGGTGGTAATAGAGGCCCATGCCAACCGCCTAAAAATAGGGTTACCAGCAGTCCAGAGACCAACAGTATGCCCACATACTCACCTACGAAAAACATGCCCCACTTCATGCCTGAGTATTCGGTGTGATAACCAGCACCTAGTTCGGCTTCGGATTCTGGTAGGTCAAATGGGCTTCTATGGGTTACCGCAACTCCAGAGGCAAAAAAGGTTATAAATCCAAAAAATTGCGGGATAATAAACCATATGTTTTGTTGGGCGTTAACAATCTCGATCATGTTGAATGAACCGGCCTGGGCTACTACTCCCATGATCGATAGGCCCATAAACACCTCATAGGAGACGCTTTGTGCCGTAGAACGCAGGGATCCGAGTAGGGCGTATTTGCTAACACTAGACCAACCGGCGAACAGTACACCATATACAGCTAATCCGGCTAACATAAAAAAGTATAGGATGCCGATATTGAGATCTGCCACAAACCAATTAGGAGTAATCGGTATGATGGCAAAGGCTAGCATAAAGGCGCTCATCGAGACGATTGGAGCCAGGATAAAGGTTAATTTATCCGCAAACGGGGGAATCCAATCCTCTTTGAAAAACATTTTTAACATGTCAGCTACTAGCTGCATGGTGCCGAATGGTCCAACTCGATTTGGACCATAGCGATCTTGCCACCAGGCCAACAATCTGCGTTCTACCCAAGACAAATATGCAGCAACCAGCACTGCCACCAGTAAGATTACTATGCCTTGAGCTACGGTAACTAAAATTGTGGTTAGTTCCGGAGACATTACAATGTTACCTCCACCCAATTTTCACCAGTTAAAACTGGCATCTCTGGTAACCTGGGCAATCCAATGGTACCCACAGGTAGACCCATTACGATTTTGGCAGGCAGTTGCTGCACCCCGTGCGGCAATTTTATTTGCACCATGGCACCAGGTTCTAAACCAAGCTGCGTTGCATCATCAGAATTTATCGCCACATATGCTGCTGGAATACGCTCTTGAATCGGTTTGGCCAAACTGGATAACTCTTCACTACCAAATATATGCTGTAAAGTTAGCACCCGCCACATGCCGTTGCGAGTGGTAAACGCTGGTGGAATTTCAGCAGTATAACCATCTTTAGCTGCCGCTTCCGGCGCGTCAAATAGCCGTACCCCGGGATCGCCACCTTTTAGGCTGCCACCGGCTTTGGTTTGAAGCTTGGTCCAAGCCGCTGGGGAATTCCAACCTGGTGACCAGGCAAATGGGAGCAATGCCCCTGGTTCCAAGGGACCACTGTAACCT
>JXSN01000416.1 GCA_001276605.1 Achromatium sp. WMS2 | reverse complement strand
CTGCTTCGGATCGCTAGGGGCATTTGGCTGGATGGTGATTGTGGCTGAATACATTGCTTGCTGGTCATAATTGATATGCAATTCGGCCAACTGCCGACCGGCGCGGCTAAAGTGTTGAAAGTCAGTATAGGTTGCGACGCAGGGAATCCTAGGGAGTTGCTTACTGAGGTTGGCGGCGTAGCGGTGACGATAGTCCGGGCTGTGCAGGAGACCATAGATGTAGTAAAAGATATCTTCTTTGCTAATTGTGGTTACGGTGTAATAATTGCAAAAATGAGCTAAGGCTGCGTCGGTGATGGCGTCGCTGCGTTCGGGGGCAGCGGCGAATAGGTCGTTAGCAGCAGCTGTTGTTGGTTTGGCATAAAGATACAATGGGAAGCATTGGCCATTATCCATGGCTTGTACGTCAGGAGTTTTATCAGTTATAAATACTGAAAACCCACTTCTAGCCCCAATTCCTGAGACGCAAATAACTCGATTCTCCGCCGCTGCTGTGGGGAAGAGTTGTGGCATTTGGTAAACACAGTTATTAAAAAATCTATCAAAATACAACCATTGTTTGGTAAAGGGTCGATATATGCTTTGCATTATGCCTATAGGGATATCAGATCCACATTGACCATTTTTAATTCCATTTACTTGAGCACGATCCCAACTAATCTTAGTCGCATCAAAATCGATAAAATCCTTAAGTTCTAGAGTATCAGCACCGGCAGCGCGCACCGCAATCCAGCGTGCTACCTCTGCGTTATAAAATCCTATCATGCGTTGCATATTGGCGGTAATTGCTGCTTTATCTGCATTATAACACCAAGCGTCGCGATTAGTCTTAACCCCTGAGGAATAGTTCGCAAATATTGGTTGCGCTGTCGGCTGCTTTTTAGCCCCCAAGGGCATAAACTGTTCAAATCCCAAATCTCGTTGCTGTAGCCAATCCCCATAGTTATCGGGTTGAATCCGTTGCCAATCGATTGTAGATAATTGTTCCCAAGCTACTAACTTGGCTAATTTTTCCTCCCGCGTTAGATTATCCCCAATATCATAAATATAAATTTGGCCGGGTGCTGGAACCGCTGGATTTTTCACCAAAAGAGAAATGGCAATTGGAGCCCGACTGCCACTACCAAAGATTTTACCACCTTCTTGTCGCGACAACTCACCAGCAGTACGTTGATTCCCTCGCAAATGCAAAATATAAATACTAGAAAATTCCTGCGCCAAACACAGGCGCAAGCCATTCGCAGCATTAGAATCCACAAATCCAGCATTAGTTACGAACCCGATAATCCCCCGTTCGCCGATCCGATCTGAAGCCCAGCGCATAGCCCGAATATAACTATCATACAACGCATTCTTATTCGTAGCACTGGACCTAGCCACATAAGTATCCATAATCCGCTGATCCAAAGCAGGGTAAGCTGTGTTCTGATTGTTATCATTGGCATTATTTTGCCCCGC
>JXSN01000415.1 GCA_001276605.1 Achromatium sp. WMS2 | reverse complement strand
TCCATTTTTTTAGTAAACGGAATAAAATTGCAAGGCCAGATTGAGTCCTTCGATCAATTTGTGATTTTACTTAAAAGTAACGTAAGCCAGATGATATACAAACATGCAATTTCCACTGTGGTACCAGCAAGGAGTATTAAAATATCGACTTCTGGAGAAGAGCTAGCTGATTCAATTGATACTCAGGTATAGTTGCTACATTTCCAGTCTATTGAACCTAAATTGGTAATAAATATGAATAAATTGCAAAGAAAACAATCCTTGCGTGCCAGAGGTGAAAACACTGCTATCGCGGTTGAAAAATTGAGGGTGATTTTGCAATGGCAAGCTCCTGTAGACTTAGACCTAATGGCCTTCTATCGTGCCAAAGATGGTAGAGTTGGCGGTGTTTTTTCTGATAATTATCCTGGTGGTAACCTGGGTAGTCTCAATACGTTTCCGCACATAAGACTAGCCGGAGATGATGGATTAGCAGCTACCAGCGAAGAACATTCAGAGGAGCTGGTAATTGAACGCTTGGATGAAATGTCAGAAGTTTACATTTGTACCTTGAATTACACCGATGCCTCAGAGGAAAAGGACAGTACGTTCTCAGATTATGATGGTAAAGTCATCGTAAGCGACGATAATGGACACACTGTAGAGGTGAACTTAAATTCGGACCAACCGGGCCAGGTTGCGGTCATAGCGTATATTGAGCATACCCAGCATGGCACTGCCATACTGAAGAATGAAAGCTTAATTTTATCTATCGAAGAATTTTTCCAACGCGTACCAGGGGCTTCTTTGATAAGTAGCAACAATGAAGCCGTCCAAGATAATACCACTGAAACTGATAATACTCCCAAAACTACTCAGCAGGCGCTAGATCGCTGGACTGAAATCATTCGACTCCAAACATTAGATAATCCCATAATAGATAAACAAGCGGAGAAAAGTTTATTGGGTGAGGCAATTGGTCTTGGTGTTGACTTTGATGAGGCCAGGCAGCACTTGATTCAGGTGTGTACTACGGAACATTATGCCTTAATGAGTTACTTGGAACAGCAAGTGCTTAACAAACTACTGGGTGCCACCGAACCGCAGCATGGTATAAATCATGCTACCTTTATGGAGACTGTTGTATTACTGCAAAAAGAGTCCTATGGCCATATTGATCGCAAAAGCTGCTTAAAGCTAGTAAAAGCCACGATTTTAAGTAATAAATTACCAGTAAAAGAAGGCTTTTTTAAAGGCGGTAATTGGTTTACTGAAATATAATAATGGCATAATAACTGGGTATCAATTGAATCAGCTAGCTCTTCTCCAGAAGTCGATATTTTAATACTCCTTGCTGGTACCACAGTGGAAATTGCATGTTTGTATATCATCTGGCTTACGTTACTTTTAAGTAAAATCACAAATTGATCGAAGGACTCAATCTGGCCTTGCAATTTTATTCCGTTTACTAAAAAAATGGA
>JXSN01000414.1 GCA_001276605.1 Achromatium sp. WMS2 | reverse complement strand
GTCTGGGGCTTGCACCAATACCAGTGGTAATTGTACTGTAACTATGAATGCAGCCAAAAGCGTAACCGCAACGTTTAATAGCTCATCCACCTGCAATCGCTCACTAGCTTTTGTCACTGTCGGCTGCGAACGCGAATATGGTTTACCGCATACATTAGGATGTAACTTTATCAATGCCGTAGCTGCATCCTGCAAACTGGGCCAAGCTGGTCAGAAGACCAAAAAATCAACTAATCCAGATTAACCTAACGCCAAAACTACGGGCGGAGCATGATCTATAAAAAAATTAAGCATATGAAATTTTAACCGTTCTTACACGCCAGCCAGGTAGGGTATGCATCGCGTACTAAAATTGCTACGTTGCCATCCCTGGCCTCTGGATTCCGGCAATCCATGCCGGAATGACGGGGTGAGGCCTCTCTAACCCCTCGCCATCAATGGAGAGGGGGCTGGGGTGAGGTAAGTAGTTTTTTTAACTGGGAGCGCAGGCGTCTCGCCTGCTAGGAGGGCGGCACATTTACAATCCCAATTATTTTTGCGGGCGGGGACGCCCGCGCTCCCAATTTTGCGGGCATTGCACCATTTGGGATTTACTCATCCCTGGCTTCTGGATTCCGGCAATCCATGCCGGAATGACGAGGTGAGGTAAGTAGCTACGCAAGCTTAACGCTATTTCAGGATAGCCCGCCAGCCACCACGGGATGGTAGGCATAGTTCGCATATGCCGGTGGATGAGCTATTAAACGTTGCGGTTACGCTTTTGGCTGCATTCATAGTTACAGTACAATTACCACTGGTATTGGTGCAAGCCCCAGACCAACCAGCAAACACTGATCTATTTGCCGCAGTAGCGGTGAGGGTTACAGATGTGTCGTTAGCATACATTTTGCTGCAACTGGTACCACAGTTGATGCCGCTAGGAGCACTGGTGATTGTGCCATTGCCGGTGCCGGTTTTGTTGACAGTTAGATTAAAAGCAGAAATGAAAAAAGCAAAAACATTGGTATCTGCAGCTAAAGTTATCGTGCAACTCCCCGTTCCAGTACAACCACCACCAGCCCAGCCGGCAAATACCGACCCATTCGCCGCAGTAGCGGTGAGGGTTACTGCTGTGCCGTCATCATAGGTTCCGCTACAATCGCTGCCACAATCAATTCCCACGGGAGCGCTGGTGACTGTGCCACTGCCGGTGCCAATTTTTCTGTTGATAGTTATGGTATAAACGTAAATATAAGTGAAGTTAGCAGTAACGGCGGTATCTGTCGCTAAAGTTATTGTGCAACTGCCAGTTCCGGTACAACCGCCGCCAGACCAGCCAGTGAATATTGAGCCACTGGCTGCAGTGGCGGTGAGGGTGACAGAGGTGTTTTTAGCATACATTGTAGTGCAATAGATACCACAGTTGATACCGCTAGGAACACTGGTGACTGTGCCAACACCGGTGCCGGTGGTGTTGACAGT
>JXSN01000413.1 GCA_001276605.1 Achromatium sp. WMS2 | reverse complement strand
GTTCTATTTAACCTTGCTGTATAGATCCGCACGTGTTCAGGGGCCATATACTGCCGAACCTGCGGTTAGTAAACTGGGCAATTGGGCAATAATTGTGTTAGCTATGTGGATTGCTACTTTTTTCACCTATGGTATTGTGATTTGGGTACGCAACAGTTTCTTGGTCTAGGTCTGAATTTTGGTGTTAGAGGAGTTAGTTGAGTGAGACAGATTTTACGGTTATTTTTTAGTATCTTATTGCTATGTGGTATTAATGTGGATGTTAATGCCTCTGATTTAGCACCGGATATTAGTGCAGGACAGCGGCGGGCGGCGGTGTGTTTTGCTTGTCACAATACGGATGGTATTAGCAAAATACCTGGTATTCCGCATTTGGCAGGTCAAAACAGGATTTATTTGGAAAAGTCTCTGCATGCATATCGTGCGGCAATATTGAGACAGGATCCATCTATGAACGCAATGGCTAAGCCTTTGTCGGATCGGGATATAGAAAATATTGCGGCTTATTTTAGTTTGCAAACACGGATGAGTAGTGGGCAAACAGCGGCTGCGGAATTGGAAGTCTTAAGACGCCTGGAACGACCACAAGTATGTACTAAAACCGTTGCTCAACCTAATGCTGCCGCTACAGCAGTTGTAGCTAAAACCCCAGAGTCTCAAGCTGTCGCAGAACCTAAGGTTGCGGTGAATGCCGAAGCGGTGGCACCAGCGGGACGTTCTGGGGCTAAGGTATATGAGGCAAGTTGTGTTAATTGTCATGGTAGCGGTGCCGCTGGAGCACCTAAATTAGGTGATAAGGCAGCATGGGAATCGCGTATTGCCCAGGGTACGGAGGTGTTATTGCAACATGCTGTTCAGGGTTTTAAGACCATGCCGCCTAAGGGAATTTGTATGGATTGTACCGATGCGGAGCTTAAAGCAGCGGTAGAGTTTTTCATAGAAAGTGCCAAGTAAAAGCGGTTTGTTGGCAATAGTCAGTGCTATACGCAATTTAGCAACATCCTGATAGCAAAAAGTTGCGGGGGGCTGCGGCCCCCATCCTGGATGCTTAAGGTTTACAGTCAGAAATATTGGTTATACACAAGTTAAGCGGTTGTGTAATCTGTATGTATGCTTATATGTTGATACTAAACTTATGTTCTGAGGTAACTAATCAGGCGTAAATCCATAATGGGCCAGAAAGGCTTGGTCCACATTGCTAGGATTATTGGAATTGGTTGCACCGCCCCTACCTGGCTGCCTCACCCGATGATTTACAAGTTTTATAACAGCGAGAATTACCTTGGTCCTCATTGGCATCCATCCGTTGACTCGCAATAATTTCCGCACAAGCCGAAGCAATAAGCTCCTCAATACTCATAACATCACGTAACTAATCACGCTTGGCAACACCCCGCTCCTCTTTCAGCTTTGACGTCGTTGCACCAAACAACGGCCGATAAATATCATTGGTACACGGAGCAAATCCAAAA
>JXSN01000412.1 GCA_001276605.1 Achromatium sp. WMS2 | reverse complement strand
CACGCCCGTCGGCCGTAAGCCCAACACAAATAAGCGCAGCTGGCACCGTAAGGCGTCGCGTCCGGTTTCCGGGTGGCTGGCAGCTTTGCTCATCGTGGCGATCGTGAGCCCGTGGATATCACAGTCGCGCTGGCTGCTGGTGCACATGGTCACACTGGGCGTCGCAACGACGTCGATCATGGTGTGGGGTCAGTACTTCACCGAGGCGATCTTGCACAACAACCTCACTGACGCCGACCGCCGTCGTCAGGTATTGCGCATCAGACTGCTCACGGCCGGCATCGTCGTCACCTTCGTTGGCATAGTGGCGACCCAGCCGTGGGTGACCGTCGTCGGTGCCGCCATCGTCGGATCGATGCTGACGTGGTACGCCTTCGCCTTGGCCCACCAAGCTCGCCACGCTTTGCCGGGACGGTTCGATTCGACGGTGTGGTTTTATTGCGCAGCCGCCTGTCTGTTGCCATTGGGAGCGACCCTCGGTGCGATCATGGCCTTCTCCCCCATCGAGCCGTGGCGAACCCGTCTGTTAGTGGCCCACCAGGCGCTCAACCTGCTCGGCTTCGTCGGTCTAACCGTCATCGGCACACTCATGACTTTGTGGCCGACCGTGCTGCGCACCAAGATGCAACCCGCCCAGGATCGCCACGGCAAGGTCTCCCTATACGTCATGCTCATCGCGGTGGTGGTGACGACCATCGGGGCGCTGTGTGGGCTGTGGTGGCTGGCTGCCCTCGGTGTGACGGCCCACATCGTCGGAATCTGTATTGTGCTGGGCGATCTGGTGGCCTGTGCCGTCAACAAGCCACCGCGCGACTTCCCCGGCTTCACCATGGGAGCCGCCATCTGCTGGATGCTGGTGTGGCTCGTCTGGCTGGCGTGGAAGCTGGCCGCCAAAGGTAACGGACTGCTCGCCGACGACATCTTCACCCTGTCAGTACCTGTCATCGTCGGGTTCCTGCTCCAACTCCTCATCGGCGCTATGAGCTACCTCATGCCAATGGTTATGGGCGGCGGGCCAAAAATCGTCCGCGCTACCAATGCCAAAATGCACGCCTTCGGAGCACTGCGTGCCACGATTACCAACGCCGGCCTGGTGCTGTGGGTGCTCGCAATGGGCAGCTGGACCCGTCGCATCGGCATGGTGATGGCCGTCATCGGGTTGGCCACCTTCTTACCAGCGACTGTGGCGATGGTGCGCACCGCAGTGCCCATGCTCAAGGAGAGGGGACGCCAGATGGCGGCTCAGAAGGTTGCTTCCAAGGAGGGCGATAACCCCGATTCCGGCAAGGGGCCCACCCCATGATCGACGTCGTTGCGACGCCCAGTGTGACCATGTGCACCAGCAGCCAGCGCGACTGTGATATCCACGGGCTCACGATCGCCACGATGAGCAAAGCTGCCAGCCACCCGGAAACCGGACGCGACGCCTTACGGTGCCAGCTGCGCTTATTTGTGTTGGGCTTACGGCCGACGGGCGTG
>JXSN01000411.1 GCA_001276605.1 Achromatium sp. WMS2 | reverse complement strand
CGCAGAACCCCATAGACACTATCATACTGCAACACACATTATAGAATGCCTGTGTGAATTTGATCAAGTACGATCATTAGCACAAGCACCAGAGCCCGGTAGGGTATGCATCGCTTACCTTTTCATGACTTACCTCACCCTCTGGCCCTCTGCATAGCCCGGTAGGGTACGCATCGCGTACCTTTTCATGACTGCCTCTTCATTGATGGAGAGGGGGTGAGAGAGACCTCAGCCCTGGCCCTTTGCATAGACCTCACGCCGTCATTCCGGCATGGATTGCCGGAATCCAGAAGCCAGGGACGAGTTATTGGTGCAATGCCCGTTGGTTATTGCACCCTACCAACCCGCACAAGACGGACCTGTACGGCATACGATCTATTAGTCCAATAGCCCTGGCCGCCATGGAAACCCAGGACCCACGCGTACCTAGAGTCGGAAGCATACGCAGATGCCGACCAGAACCATGTTGCATGTGTGTTGGGAAAAGCCACTTGATCAATAGTTGGTTGTTGATAATCACGTGAATCCCATCCATTACTACCACAAGTATTATCCCAAGCCTTCTCCTGTGGTACACCATTACTACAATACACCAAAGTACGCAATTCCTTAATAGTTGGCACCCGCCAATCACTATACCCCGCAAAAGCCGGCCAGGATTTTTGCTGGCCATTGGGCATAATCCGATCCCAAGTCCTAGCCGTATCGTATGCAAGGGTATCTCCAGAACAAGTAGTGCCAGTCCAAGTTTGCCCTTCCGCACAACGCTTCCACATCAAACCATTACGAATATCCGTAACCGTACCATCCGGATGTATATGATAATGACTATGAACCTCGAAGGTAGCAGCAGAAGCCACGCTAGGAATGGTCAAGGCTAATAACAACCAAAGTGTAAAATATAAGGATGGGTTAAAATTAAATTGTTGATACATGGTATCCTCATGAAATAAATATTTTATATACCGCATTTACTCTCACTCCGCCGCAATCTCTACCCGTCGATTCTGCCCCCAAGCAGCCTCATCTGCCCCTGGAACCAGCGGCACATCTTGCCCAAAGCCTTGGCTGTGTAACCTATCAGTCCGCACACCGCGTTGAATCAAAGCCTTGGTTACAGCATTAGCACGGGCAACTGACAATTGTAAATTGCGGGCCCGGCTTTGATCAGGGGATACCCCACGAAATGGCTGACTATCGGTATGGCCAGCCACCCGCAGGACCACGTTAGGCACATCATGCACTAAGACCAAGGCTACGGTATCTAATTGCCACATAGCTTCTGGGGTAAGTTGACTAGACCCTATATTAAACTGTAAGTTATGAAATACCACCTCCGGAACCGTAATAGCCTTGGTAACCCCCAGATTAATTACTGATTTAAATTGCTTTTGGCAGCTTAAGGCGTGTTGGTGTAATTGGGCTAAACGAGGCTGATCATATAATAGCGCTAAACTAGCACGATTAAATTGTTTATCCGCCGC
>JXSN01000410.1 GCA_001276605.1 Achromatium sp. WMS2 | reverse complement strand
TAAACCTAGTGTACCTGTGGAACGGGCAACTCCAACCCGTAGTTCTAAATATTCTCGGTATCGAAGTCGTTATAGATCAGAATCGGCACCAGTGGTGCGGAATACACCAGCTCCAACGCCGGTTAAACCTAGTGTACCTGTGGAACGGGCAACTCCAACCCGTAGTGCTAAATATTCTCGGTATCAGAGCCGTTACCAATCAGCATCAGTTCCGTTAGTACGGAATAACGCTAGTCCAACACCAACGGTTAAAAACTATTCGGCTGCAAAAACATCTAGCCGTACTCAGGTGGAGGTTCCTAACCGGCAGTCAGCTAGGAATGATTTTCAATCAGGTTATGACCGCAAATATCAGCGCCAATACCCCAGAAACTCGAATAGGGTTATGCTTTCAAGAGCACCAGCGTCTAATCGCTATACTAATGGTAGGCCAACACCATCCCCAGATCCGGCAGTTCGATCCCGTCCCGCGCCTGAGTCTAGGTCGAAAATTAGCAACGGTCAGCCTAACCCGGGAAATTCTGTGCCAGTCCGTAATGTTAATTCTTCGAATGCGCAACAGGTTGCACCGAAAGTTAATTCGGGTACCTACACCCCACCTGATGGCAAAGCTGGTTATTTAAATAATCCGGCGCCTTTTTATCCAGTGGCAGCTAGACGCTCGCGTATGGAAGGCCGTTGTTTGCTAAGAGTTGCGGTAAGTGCTAGCGGTGCTCCTACCTCAGTACAAATTGCTAGTAGCAGTGGTTATGCAGTGTTGGATCAAGCAGCAATAGCAGCAGTTGGTAGATGGCGCTTTGTGCCGGCTAAACGTGGTGGGCAGGCGGTTGCGGGTACGGTAACCGTTCCCATAAACTTTAAGTTGTCGCGTTAAGTAGAAAATATTCAGTCAAAATCTTGGATTAGTGGCCGGGGACCTTGGGGCATCCCCGGAGATGTTCCTACATTGGAGTATGGGAACGATCAGGTTAGGGGGTCGAGCGTGCCTTCTTAATAGCTAAAGTCAATGCCTCGGCCATGGCGCCTCCCAAAGGCGGATTTGCAGTAGGCCGCTGTTCTGTTGTGGCCTTGACTCGTGCTTTTTTACCCCGTCCGCTTCGCTTGGATTTAGATTTAGGGCTGTCGTGGCCTGCGACCTCTGTCTTGCCGGTCTCTGTTGCGGCGGATTGCGTAGCTTTGGAAGTCGTCTCATTTAAACGCATAGATAGGGCAATCCGGCGCCTCTGTAAATCAACTTCTAAGACCCTAACTTTGACTAAACTGCCGGCCTTGACCAATTGCCTAGGATCTTTAACGAATTGCTCTGACACCGAGAATATTTAGCACTACGGGTTGGAGTTGCCCGTTCCACAGGTACACTAGGTTTAACCGGCGTTGGAGCTGGTGTATTCCGCACCACTGGTGCCGATTCTGATCTATAACGACTTCGATACCGAGAATATTTAGAACTACGGGTTGGAGTTGCCCGTTCCACAGGTACACTAGGTTTA
>JXSN01000409.1 GCA_001276605.1 Achromatium sp. WMS2 | reverse complement strand
CTTTCATCCCGAGTTCGGCAAAACCCTTGGACAGATATTCCATTGCCCCTCCCATCACTCTACCATCGGTACGAAATTCTCGGTACATTTGAGCTAAGGTGGCTTCGGTAAACTTAGTAGTCATGCCAACAAAACCGGCTAAAATCATCCATAAAGTTGCGCCTGGTCCTCCTAAAGAAATTTGCGCATGTGACTTATTTCTTCAATGGTGGTCGCAGCGATCCTTATCCGCATGAAGATAGGGTAATTGTTCCATCTCCCCAGGTAGCTACTTATGATCTAAAACCGGAGATGAGTGCGGCGCAAGTGGCCGACGAAGTAATTAAAGCCATAGATTCTGAGCAATATGCATTTATTTTGGTCAATTTTGCAAATGGAGATATGGTGGGTCACACTGCGGTGCGCAGTGCCATTATTAAGGCTGTAGAAACCCTAGATTTGGAAGTGGGGCGGGTGTTGGATGCGGCAGTGGCTCATGATTATTCAGCAATTCTTACGGCTGATCACGGCAATTGTGATGAATATATTGATCCTTACACCGGTGCGCCGCATACTCAACACACCGTGTATCCGGTGCCATGTTTGATTGTCGATCGGCAACCTTGGCGCATTGCTACCGGTGGGGAATTAGCAAATATTGCGCCAACAGTTCTTAATTTAATGGGATTAACCAGGCCCGAAGGTATGACTGGAAAGTCGCTACTGTTGGGACCGTTAAAGGGATAGCTATTTGCCAACAGTGATCAAAACAATTTTTTGCCTAACACAAAGCACAGTGTTAAAATTAATTCCTTAGATGGTATGCTAGCTTAATTTGGGCTGCATATAATTTACTAGAATGCGATTTATTCCCTGTATTTACAGGCTAAAGACCTTTAGACAAGCCAATTTGCAAGCTGATAATCGCAAAAAATATTTATCCTTGGGGACCACATGCTAACATCCAACCGAATCGTGAGCCTGCTTATGCTAGGCCTAGTTTCAGGTAGTGTTTACGCTAGCGAAATACAATCTGAAGCCCTTAATAAATGGTTTGAAATCATCAACCGTTCTCTTAAAGCTGTGATATTTTTTGATATTTTACCATGTGATCCAGAAATGCCCTTCATAGTAGCCTGGTTAATCATTGCTGGTATTTTCCTAACTTTTCGAATGGGCTTTGTAAATTTACGTATGATGCCACATTCATTGGCTATTATCTCTGGACGCTATCGTACCGCCGAAGATCAGGGTGATGTGAGCTCTTTTCAAGCACTTACCGCTGCTATTTCAGCTACAGTTGGTTTAGGAAACATTGCCGGTGTTGCAATCGCAATTTCTTTAGGAGGACCAGGCGCAACTTTATGGATGATTTTAGCCGGTTTTGTTGGCATGACTACTAAGTTTACCGAAGCCACCTTAGCTCAAATGTACCGAGAATTTCGTACCGATGGTAGAGTGATGGGAGGGGCAATGGAATATCTGTCCAAGGGTTTTGCCGAACTCGGGATGAAAG
>JXSN01000408.1 GCA_001276605.1 Achromatium sp. WMS2 | reverse complement strand
CCAGCATTTATGGTACTATTAAACACGGAAGATTTAGAACAGGCGGCTACTAATATTGGTTTTCCTTTGATGGTAAAGCCAGCTCGTGAAGGATCATCCATAGGGATGGCACGTGCTAATAACATCGATGAGTTACGCGCCGCTTGGAACACGGCTCGTGAGTACGATGATTTAGTTATTGTGGAACGTTGGATTAGTGGTAAAGAATACACCTGTGCTATTTTAGCAGGTGAAGCCTTGCCTATGATCCGCCTGGAAACCCCACGTGGCTTTTACGATTATACAGCAAAATATAATTCTAATTCAACACTTTACCATTGCCCTTGTGGTTTGGAGCCTGCGAAGGAAGAGGAATTTCAGGAGTTGGCACTTAAGGCATTTGTAAGTGTTGGAGCCAGCGGTTGGGGTCGGGTGGATTTGCTAACCGATGCTGATAACGAGCCTTGGTTGCTAGAAGTGAATACCGCACCAGGTATGACAGATCACAGTTTGGTTCCAATGGCTGCTCGAGCTGCGGGTATGGATTTTCCAGGGCTAGTATTGCGTATTTTACAGACTAGTGTAAAGTACTAAGTGAACTGTAGATTCATCTAAATCCTAGTAGCAAAAAAATATGTCAGTTACCTTTAAAGTGTTGGATAGCTCAAGATGCGTAGCAATAGTTTTGAGCGAAAATGGTAATTGATCAGCCTATGTATGTTGGTATTGGTTTGGAAAGGTAGACGTGTCTAACGAATCTATAATGCGTACTGTTGTAGCATCCGGTATGGAGTCGCCCTTAACTTCAGGGGCTAACGCTAAACAACATCAGGGCCATAATGCTGCTAGCCCACATCCACGTCGCTGGTTGGAAGTTTTGCGGTGGCTTTTAGCCGTAGTACTGTTGATAGCTTTGGTTTTAGGTGGTAGATGGTTGATTCAGTGGATAACCACAGCTGATCAGTTCAACGTTGCTAATGTTAAAATAGATGGTGATATACAGCATATAACCAGTAAAGAGCTACAAAGTACTATATCCAAACAAATAAATGGCAACTTTTTTGTGCTAAATTTAGATGAAATTCGTCATGCTCTAGAGGCGTTACCATGGGTCGCACGCGCTAGGGTACGTCGAATATGGCCGTTAACCGTTGAGGTAAATTTGATAGAGAGAGTGGCTTTAGCACGTTGGGGAGATAAATCTTTAGTTAGCCCTGAGGGCGTGATCTTTAGCCCTAATTTAAAAAGTATATCTCAAGATTTAATCCGTTTACAAGGCCCTAATAATAGCACTAAGATAGTTATTTCTAAATATTTATGGTTAAAAACTAGGTTAAGTGCTTATAATCTGTCAGTAGTCAAGATGAGTCTTAGTGATAGACGGGCTTGGAATATAGATTTAGCTAATGGTACCCACTTATCTGTGGGTACTAAAGACCTAGAGGTCCGTATAGATAGATTTTTGACCTATTTTCCACGGTTACCACAGCCAGAAAATGTAGAACAAGTGGATTTGC
>JXSN01000407.1 GCA_001276605.1 Achromatium sp. WMS2 | reverse complement strand
GACTAGAGGCCTTCTCCACCGTCTTTGAACGTGGACTAAATAGCCCCGAATATAAAGCCATAGTCAACGAACGCGAATCTGGATTCAAAAGCTTCCAAAAAAGCTTCGAATTCTACGATATCTTCCTAATCAACGCCACTGGAGACATCGTCTACACCCTACTCAAAGAATCTGACCTCGGACCAACTCTTCAATACTACCAGCAAGTCCCATTGCAACCAGATCGGTTTTATCAAAGCTAGTTAATACAGTAACCGCCAAAATCTTTAGATCACCACGTTCACCAATAGCCGCTCTCAAGATAGGGTCATTACCATGGACCGTAGCATTAGAAATTGCTGGTCTAAGACAGGAGTTTGGCAAGCAATTTTTGGTGGTAAGTCCTGGGATTCGTCCCGGTCATGGTGATGCTATACCTCAGGACGATCAGAAGCGGGTGGCTACAGCCTATCAGGCTATACTCGATGGTGCGGATCATGTGGTAGTAGGCAGGCCTATTCGCAATGCTCCTGATCCATTAGTTATGGTGAAATTTATTCAGCAGCAGATTGCCACTGCTGTGGCAGAGCGCCAGCGGTTACGTGAAATATAGACTGTTCTGATGTTTATTTTTGTGGGGATACTCCAGTGTCCCTACCCGACAGAATAACTGAAACACGCAATTCAGATCTAAACCGTGATTCCGCATGTCCTATCCAGTTCCGGAATATAATTCCTGATAGTATTTCCCAAGAAGTTCTAGTAGTGTCAGTTGAATATTGTTGAGATTTGAAATAATTTCTCTCTTTCTGCCAACTATAATTATATGAATTTCAGCAAAAAATTGAAATACCCATCTTGCTGTTGGCTTGGAGGTAGGTTTACCTTTTTGATCTATAAAAGTGGCTTTATTCGCTTGCAACACGCGTCGAATACGAAGTTCTAGTGCTGAATACACTAATAGGCACAAAGTCATCACCATCATCAGTGCCATAATGCGCTTTGGTGATTTTAAAAACAGGGTCGATGCCATAAACATCGGGTCTTTAGAAAACGGCAGCCACGTTCGACTTTTTGCTGATCTTTAGGTGTAGATTTCGATTACTTCGTTGCTGAAATCTGTTTTGAGTTGTTCGGCATGGGTTTTTAACGTTTTATGAAAGTTTTCTTTATCACTTTTGTTGCTACTCATGGTTTCCATCATCAGTGGAATACCAGTTCGTCCTTCACAAATAAGTTGTAATATCAATTGATTAATGTCTGGTAGATGGTCGCGACTATAGCCTTTGGTGATGCGAATAACGCCTTCTTGTTCCTCTTCGTGGCTGTTATATTTACCATTGTATGGCTTGATTGCTGGTGAGGAGTTCTTCCATATTGGCGGTGGTTAGTACGCCCCAGTTTAGTCCTGGTATGGATATGGGTTGGTGTACTATTAGTTCTAGTAACCCAGTGGAGCCTAGGCTTACATCGTAGCCGGTTTCTGCTTTTTCTAGGGTGTTACGAGCGGTTTTGTGGGTA
>JXSN01000042.1 GCA_001276605.1 Achromatium sp. WMS2 | reverse complement strand
GAAGGACTGGATCAGTGACACCGCGTCAAGCGATCGCAGCCAGTTGTTGTACTCGATCACCTGCTGCCCGATGATCTCGAGCGCCTGCTCGGCGGCCTGCTGGCGCGACTGCATGTTGTCGCGGATGACCTCCTGCAGGTCGTCCACGGTGTAGAGATAGATGTCGTCGAGGTTGCCGACCTCGGTTTCGATGTCGCGCGGCACGGCGATATCGACCATGAAGACCGGCTTGTGGCGCCGCACCTTCAACGCGCTCTCGACCATGCCCTTGCCAAGGATGGGCAGCGGGCTTGCTGTCGAGGAAATGACCACGTCTGCCTCTGCCAGGTGGGTGGTGATTTCCGGCAGGCCGATGGCGAATCCCTCGAACTGCTCCGCAACCTTGCGGGCCTTCTCGACCGTGCGGTTGGCGATGATGATGCGGCCAATGCCCTGCTGGTGCAGGTGGCGTGCGGCCAGTTCCACGGTCTCGCCGGCGCCGATCAGCAGGGCAGTCTGCTCCTCGAGATCGGCGAAGATCTGTTTTGCGAGGCTCACGGCAGCGAAAGCAACCGAGACCGGGCTGTTGCCGATGGCCGTGTCGGTGCGCACCTGCTTGGCAACGCTGAAGGTGTGCTGGAAAAGACGGTCAAGCAGCTTCCCGCAGGCATTGGCAGAGCGCGATGTCTGCCAGGCATCCTTCACCTGTCCGAGTATCTGCGGCTCTCCGAGGACCAGCGAGTCGATGCCGCAGGCCACTTTCATGAGATGCTCGATGGCATCGTCGCCACAGTGCGTATAGAGGTAGGGCGACACCTCGTCATGCTCGAGGCCGTGGAAGCTGCACATCCAGTCGCTGACGCGGTTGCAGCTCTCCTCGTCGCCTGCGCAGTAGATCTCGGTGCGATTGCAGGTCGAGAGTATGACGCTCTCATCGACGCCGGCCTGCTCCCTGAGACCGCGCAATGCAGCAACGACGATATCCGGCCCGAACGCAAGGCGCTCGCGGATATGCACAGGGGCTGTCTTGTGGTTGAGGCCGACGGAAAGCAGCATACCGGGTCTGGTTTACGGAAAATCACCTTATTGTATCAACAGTCTAATAGTATTGGAAAAAACGTCAGGCATGCCGATATACTGATCAGATGAAATTCTCTCTTCCCAGACGCGCCGCGGCCCTTTTGGCCGCGGCCGTTCTTCTCTTGCCGGTGCCATTGCCCGCCGACCAGGGGGATGTCTTCGACAACCCGAAAATTATGTTCCATTTCCTGGCTGCCGAGGTAGCGGTCGGGCAGGGCGACCTGGAATCCGCCTTCGACCACTACATGGAAGTGGTGCCCCAGGCGCTCGATGTCGATGTTGCCAGCCGCGCCACGCGCATCGGCCTGCATATCAAGTCGCCGAGGACGATCGAGGCTGCGCAAATCTGGACCGAACTTGCTCCCGACGAGCTCGAGGCCTGGCAGGCGCTGCTGATCCTGCGCATCAAGTCCGGCGATATCGACGGTGCCGACACGGCAGTCGAATCCCTGATGCAAGCCGCAGAAAAACAGGGCAAGGACGGCTTCATGCAGATCGCGATCGTCGTCTCCGACCAGAAAGAGCTGCCCGCCGCGCGTGAAATCATCGAGTCGCTGGCCGAACGCCATGCCGACGACGCCGGCGCCCAGTATGCGCTCGGCGTCGCGCTTTTTGGCATGAAAGACGATGCCGGCGCGGAGGCTGCACTCAGGAGGGCGCTCGCGCTGAGCAAGGACGATGCGCGCATCTGGCTGCTGTTGAGCCGTGTCTATGAAATGCAGGAGAGGGCAGCGCTCAGCGAGGAGACGCTCAGGCAGGGGCTGGAGGAACTCCCGGAGAACCAGCTGCTGCGTCTCGCCCTCGCGGAGAGGCTGGTCTCGCACGAGAAGTACGAGGGGGCCTACGAGCAGTTCAGGATCCTGCACGATGCGCTGCCGGCCAACGAAGAAATCAGCCAGGCGCTCGGCGGTCTCACGATCGAGCTCGGTAAATGGGAGGAGGCGCGGGAAATCTGGAACGCGCTGCTCGACAAGCCCGGCCGGCGCGACCGGGCCCACTATTTTCTGGCCCAGGTTGAGCAGAACACCGGCAACCCCGAGGCTGCCTACAGCCTCTACGAGAAGGTCGATGGCCTGCTCATGACCGACGCGCGCATCCAGATGTCGCGATTGCTCGTCGAACAGGAAAAAGTCGAGGAAGCGCTCAAGCTGCTGACCGTGCAGCGCCTTCTCTCGCCCGAGGATGCGATCAGGCTCTATCTCGAGGAGGCCACGGTGCTGTCCGAGGCGGGGCGTGATATCGAGGTGATGGAGCTGCTCGACAGGGCGCTCGGGGAGTTCCCGCTTCACAGTGACCTGCTCTATGCGCGCGCACTGCAGGGCGAAAAGATGGGTGACATCGGCATTCTCGAGCGTGACCTGCGCAAGGTTCTCGAACAGGAGCCGGATCATGCCCAGGCGCTGAATGCGCTCGGGTATACGCTGGCCGACGAAACCACGCGCTACGAGGAGGCGTTCGAGCTCATCAGCAAGGCCTACGAGCTCATGCCCGACAGCGCCGCTATCCTCGACAGCATGGGGTGGGTGCATTACCGGCGCGGGAACCTCGACAAGGCAATCGAGTATCTTGAAAAGGCGGCCGCCGCCGATGATGACGGAGAAATCGCCGCGCATCTCGGGGAGGTGTACTGGGTCAAGGGATGGCATGACAAGGCGATGAAAGTCTGGATGGACGCGCTGCAGCGCGACCCTGAAAATCCCTACGTCGTCTCCACCATGGAGCGTCTGCAGGCTCGATGAGGCCGACATCATGGCCGGCCCCGGCCAAGCTCAACCTGATGCTGCATATCACGGGCCGTCGTGCCGACGGCTACCACCTGCTGCAGACGGTCTTCCAGTTTCTCGACTATGGCGACACGCTGACGATCGAGGTGACCCGTGACGGCACGATCGAGCTGGCCAACCCGGTCGAGGGTGTTCCGGATGCGCAGAACCTGCTGTACCGCGCCGCAGTGCTGCTCAGGGAGAAGACCGCGACGCCGCTGGGCGCACGCATCGGTATCGACAAGCGCCTGCCGATGGGCGGCGGGCTCGGTGGCGGCAGTTCCGATGCTGCGACCGTTCTCGTCGCGCTCAATCATCTCTGGGAGACGGGGCTGAGCGATGATCAGCTCGCCGCGCTGGGTCTGCAGCTGGGCGCAGACGTCCCGGTCTTCGTGCGCGGGACCGCCTGCTGGGCAGAGGGCGTCGGCGAAAGGATCACCCCTGTCGCGCTCCCCGAACCCTGTTACCTCGTCGTGGTGCCGCCGGTGCAGATCTCCACGGCCGCACTATTCCGCGATGATGATTTGACAAGAGATTGCCCACCTATCAAAATACCCGCCTTTGTCGCCGGGGGCGGCCGGAATGTCTTCGTTCCGGTGGTCAGGAAGCTCTATCCGCAGGTCGCGGAGATGATGGATCGGCTGTCAGCATTCGGGCACGTGAAGCTGACGGGTACCGGCGCATGCCTGTTTCTCGCGTTTGACCATTGTGATCAGGCGCAGGCCGCGCAACAGCAGTTGCCGGCTGACTGGTGCAGTTTCACTGCGCAGGGGGTCAACGAATCCCCGCTGCGGAAACGCCTGGCTGAGGCGGTTTCCGTTTCCGGGCAGGACCCGGCGAGTTGAAAAAATTTATTGGGGCGTCGGCAAGCGGTTAAGCCACCAGACTTTGACTCTGGCATGCGTAGGTTCGAATCCTACCGCCCCAGCCATTTTCCAGGCGCATTCACGAGGGTACCGGCGTGTCAGCTAGCGGTATGATGGTGTTCACCGGAAATTCCAATCCGGAACTTTCAGAAAAAATCGTTGAACATCTGAATCTGCCGCTGGGCAAGGCGATCGTCGGCCAGTTCAGTGATGGCGAAGTGATGGTGGAGGTCCAGGAAAACGTGCGCGGACGCGACGTCTTCGTGGTGCAGTCCACCTCCGCGCCGACCAATGACAACCTCATGGAGCTGCTGGTCATGGTCGATGCGATGCGCATGGCATCGGCAGGACGGGTCACGGCCGTGATTCCCTATTTCGGCTACGCGCGCCAGGACCGCAGGTCACGCTCCAGCCGGGTGCCCATCACGGCCCGGCTGGTTGCCAAGATGATCGGCACGGCCGGCGCCGACAGGGTGCTGACCATGGACCTGCACGCAGACCAGATCCAAGGCTTTTTCGATATCCCTGTCGATAATGTCTACGCGTCTCCTGTCCTGTTGCAGGATATCTGGATGCAGCAGTATCCGGACATGATCGTGGTTTCGCCGGACGTCGGTGGTGTGGTACGCGCCCGCGCGCTGGCCAAGCGCCTCGACGAGGCCGACCTGGCGATCATCGACAAGCGGAGGCCGCGCGCCAACGTCTCCGAGGTCATGAATATTATCGGCGAGGTCGAGGGCAGGACCTGCATCCTGATCGACGACCTGGTCGATACCGCCGGCACGCTCTGCCATGCTGCCGGCGCATTGAAGGATCACGGGGCAGCCAAGGTGGTTGCCTACTGTTCACATGCCGTGCTGTCCGGCCCGGCCGTGATGAACATCAGCAACTCGCGCCTCGACGAGCTTGTCGTGACGAACTCGATCGCGCTGAGTCCGTCGGCACAGGAGTGCGTCAAGATCCGTCCGCTGAGCATCGCCGGCCTGCTGGCCGAGACCATGCGGCGCATCAGCAACGAAGAATCTGTCAGTTCGCTGTTCGTGGACTGACGCCCGGAAGCTCCGCGGTGATCTGCCCGGAGCCTCCACTGGTACCCTGCCAATGCCTGGTCGCGGGTTGGCGGGGTGTTTTTTTACTCAGTAAACACGGGAGAAACCGATGTCTGAGAACCTGACTATCAACGCGGAAGCCCGCAGTGACATGGGGAAAGGTGCGAGCCGCCGCCTGCGTCACGCGGGGCTGGTACCCGGCATTATCTACGGCGCAGACAAAGAGCCGGAGATGATCACCGTCAGGCACAACGAGCTGGCCCACGCTCTCGAGGACGAGGCGTTCTACTCCAGCATCCTGACCGTGGATGTCGGCGGCAACAGCCAGCAAGTGGTCCTGAAGGATCTCCAGCGCCATCCTGCGAAGCCGTTCATCATGCACATGGACCTGCTGCGCATCAGCCAGAAAACGGCGATCAAGATGCAGGTGCCGCTGCATTTCATCAACGAGGAGACAGCGCCGGGCGTCAAGGCTGGCGGTACGTCATCGCACAATATGACCGAGGTCGAGATCAGCTGTCTGCCCGCAGACCTGCCCGAATACATCGAGGTCGACTGTGGCGGGCTCGAGATCGGCGACTCGATCCACCTCTCGGAGATCAGCCTGCCCACGGGTGTCGAGATTCCGGCGCTCGCGCTCGGCGAGGACCACGATTCCGCCGTTGTGACCATTCTTGCTTCCCGCGCTTCCAAGTCGGATGAAGGGGAAGAGGGCGGTGAAGCGGTTGAAGGCGGCGAGGAAGCCGCAAGCGAAGACTAGTCTTCCTGACTGCCGGGGCATCGACCTGATGCTCCGGCTTCACTCCATTCCCCTGTTTCATGCCAGAGCAGACATCGATCAGGCTCATCGTCGGTCTGGGTAACCCGGGCGAGAAGTATGCCCTGACGCGTCACAACGCGGGATTCCATTTTGTCGATGCTGTCGCGGAACGCTACCGCGGCTCATTCAAGCCGGAGAAGCGTTTCTTCGGCGACGCCTGCCGCATCGATATCGGCCCCGCACAGTGTCACCTGCTCAAACCCATGACCTACATGAACCGCAGCGGTCAGTCAGTCGCTGCGATCTGCAATTTCTACAAGCTGCAGCCGGCCGAGGTGCTCGTCGTGCATGACGAACTCGATCTCCCTCCGGGCGTCATCAGGCTCAAGAAAGGCGGCGGTCACGGTGGCCACAACGGCCTGCGGGATATCCACAAGGCGATCGGGGCCGACTATCACCGGCTGCGTATCGGAATCGGCCATCCCGGAGACAGGAATCTGGTTGTCGATTATGTCCTCAAGCGAGCCTCCCGGGAGGAGGACGCTCTCATGCGTGAGGCAATCGGGAGAGGCGTGGACGAGATCCCCGTCATCATCGGCGGGGACCTCCAGAAGGTGATGAACCGCCTACACTAGCGCGTCGGAACTGACGCAGGGCCCGGCGTTCTCACCGCGCGCCACGGAGATGCGCCTCGATTTCAGGCAGCACATCGCCATCTGCAGACGCTGGTAGAGCTGGCGTCCACTCCAGAAAAGCAGTCCGGCAGCCGTGATCGTCAGGATGCAGATGTCAAAGCTCAGCAAGAGTGCACCCAGCAGAAACCAGGCAGACTGGACAGCCAGCGGCGTCGCACGTACTTTTGCGGCTTTTTGCTCATCGTGTGCACATTCAAACATGGTTCACCTCGATACTCGGGGATTTCCCGTAGTTTTTCACTCGAGCCTACTTTAGCAAATGCTAATATAGATTCCATTGATATTTCACAATCAAATGGTTACAGAGTGTTTCAGTCGGGAGACGCCGGCACTCATGCAGGGCCCGGACCGGTAATCCATGTTGAAGGTACATCATGCGGCGGCGTTGCCACATGGAGAGGATGGGTCAGGCGTCGAAGCAGGGTCGAGGGGTTTCACCCCGTTCGATGGCACGGCGTCGCTTTTTCAGACAGCAGAGTGCAATCCGGCTGCGAAAGACCAGCTTGTGACCGCTCCAGAGCAGCAAGCCGATACCGACGAGGGTCAGCAGCCAGTATCCAAAGCCAAGCAGAAGCCCGCCGAGTATAAACCAGCCGACATGAACCGCCAGCGGGATTTGACGCATTTTTTTTGCGAGTTCCTCGTAATGCGCGCATACAAACATCATTCACCTCATCAATGCTTTAAAGGCTTGTCCTTGAAATCCTGTATGTACGTAATTTAGCAGATTCTTATATTGGTTCCAGCTGATTTTTCGCAAAAAATACGAATATGCGCTTAAGGCATTGAAAAGACAGGGGAAGAAAGTTTTGTCAACAGATGGTCAGGAGAGAGGGGGTGACCCTCCCGGGCGGGAGGGTCGGGTCGATGAGACAGGGCTCAGTTACAGGCGCCTTTCTCGCCACCGATGGTACCGGTGAGTTTCAGGAAAGCGTTGAAGGGGCCCATGACGCCCATCGCTTCCATCTTCGGTCCGTCGAACTTGAGCTTGCCAGTGGTCATCGCGCCCATGGCGCCGCAACCGAAGCTGCCTTCGCCCATGCAGGTCCAGTCCTCGTCGGTGGCGTGCATGAGGTAGTCCATGGAGTTGTCGAAGGCCTTGCCGTCCGGCTTGCCGCCATAGGTGCAGACCGCCTTGCCGTCCTGGTTGCTGATGTTGATCTGGACTTTCGAGCCTGCGCCGCACTCGTCGCGGTACATCTGGATGAGCTTGTAGCCGCGGCCGCCGTCATTGGCTGCCCACTCGTCACCGCCAAGCTCGTTGGTCAGGGTGGCGGTGTTGTTCCAGCCGTCGCAGGCTTTCTTGGCCCAGTCGGCATCCATGAAACCGGCGTTGGCCGTAAAGGGAAGCGCGAGAAGCGCAGTTGTCAGAAGCAGTCTTTTCATCGTGGTTACTTCTCCGGTCAGGTGTGATGAAAAAGCCCGCATGCGCGGGCTTTGTCGTGGTTTTCAGCAGTAATCAGAACCGCTTGTTGAAGCTGATGCCAAAGGCGTTCTGGGACATTTCCAGATTGCCGGATCCCAGCTGTGTTGGTGCTGGTATCCCAGTGTTTGGATCAGGTACGGGTACAATGAAATCACCAGCGACCTCCGAGCTGAATGCATGGAGGTAGGAACCCGTGATCGAGGTGTCTTCATCCAGATCATAGGTGAAGCCCAGCGTCAGGTGGTGTTCCGAGACGCCCGGTGCGAGCGTGTTGAGTGCAAAACCCAGGCCCTCGGTCTGCACAGGGTTCTCTCCGTAGTTGTAGCCGGCCCTTAGAGTGAGTGCACTGTTGTACTGGTAAACAGCACCGACCTTGAAGATCGTCTGGTCTTCCCACCCAAAACCGGGGCCATCATCGGCGCCGAATGGCAGCTGGGTATTCGGAGAGTTGCCGACCGCATTGATGCTGCCGTAGTCGACGCGCATGATGTCCATCGCGAGATCGAGCTTGTCGGTTGCCTTGATGGCGATACCGATGCCGTAGTTTTGCGGGATGTCGAAGTCACCGCCATCCGCGAACAGGCCCGCATAGTCATCGAACTCGGTCATCCAGCCCTTGGTCTGGTAGGTTGCACCAATTGTGACCCGGTCGTTGATGTCATACATCAGGCCAAGGCGCAGGCTTGCGCCATAGGAGTTGTCATGTCCGTTGTTGGTCACAGCCGAAGGATCGGTTGAAAATCGAGGTGCTGTAACACCGTCGCCTGCAAAAGCAAAAAGACCGGTTGCCTCGAATGACTGTGCGATCAGGTTCAGGCTGGCACCAACCGAGAAGCGTTCATTGACCTTGTAGGAGACCGTCGGTGCGATATAGAGCTGGATCAGGTCGATGCCGACTTTAGCGCCACAGCCAGTCGGGTCAACGGGATTTTGACAGGGGAAAAAGCTGAACGGGTGGCCGAATGAGTCGTAAGAGGTGTTCAGGCCGCCGTTGCCGAACACAGAGATGCCGACTGAAAGGTCATCGCTGAGCATCTTGTTGTAGCCGAACTCCGGGATGATGAACCAGGTCTCTCCCAGACCGCTGCCGTTGCCGTCCCAGTAGCCACCGAACGGATTCGTCGGGCTGGGTGTGCCAGAAAGGTTGAATCCGCGGTCAGGAATGAATATCTCCGCGCCGACATCCCAGCGGTTGCCAATATGCACCATGCCGGCAGGGTTGATACCACCGGCCATGGAATCCTGTGGATAGGCAATACCGGCGCCACCAATACCCTTGGCGCTCTGGCCGACGCCAATCGGTGCATAGCCGTTGGTTGCGAACGCAGGGGCGCTCATGACTGCTGAAACGGCAGCAGCAATTAACAATTTCTTCATCAGTGGCTCCTCCTCAGAAAACTCACAAAAAGAAGGTTTATAAGAATAGTTCTTTAAACTGCTGAAACAGTTTGGGCAGGATGATCGCTTGATTTATCGCAAAAATCAACGGATTTTTGCTTTATTAGCAGAGACTTATATTTATATTATTGTGTAAGCAAATGGTTGATTTCACTCAGCGAAGAGTTATTCCGGGCTCTTTCCATGAAGCTGGTTTGATTGATCAGGATCAGTTTGGTGCGGGCATGCGTGAAATGTAATCGGCCAGCATGGAGATCTGGTCGTCGGACATCGGCTTGAGCTTCTCGACCATGAGCGCGTTGCCGTTCTTGCGAAAGCCGTCCCGGATCCAGAGCATCTGGCGCACGAGGTAGGCGTGGTGCTGGCCCTGCAGCCGCGGGAAAAAGGCATCGGCGTTGCCGAGGCCGTCCTTGCCATGACACATCAGGCAGTTATCCTTGTAGAGTTCCCGGGCCTGATCGAGATCGAGTCCCTCGCCGACTCCCGGCTGCGGGTTGGGAGAGAGGGTCGAGATGTACTCGGTGACATCGGCAATCGCCTGCACGCCGCCGATGGTCTCGGGATCTGTGAACGGATACATGGTCGGGTTTTCCCTGTTCCTGGCCCGGATGTCGGCAAGCTGCTTGATCAGGACCTTGCGGTGCTGTCCGGCAATGACCGGAAAACTGCCGTCGGGCTTGCCCCAGCCGTTCTCGAGATGGCAGGTCGCGCAGAGTTCGTAGGCTTTTCTGCCGTTCTCGATATCGGGTTTCAGGCTCAGGGCCTTCTCGATCTCGCTTTCGCTGGCGGAGAGATTGATGCTGATCAACAGCAGTGCAGGTAGCAGGAGTTTCGATTTCATAACGCTGGACAGCAGTATAAGTAATCGCTAATATTCTTGATTAATTTGTGATTTATTTCAAGTGAACGGCATGCGCCTGATCAAGAGTTTGCAACAAATCCTGCTGATATTGCTAGTCTCTCTTCCTGTCGCGGTCTTCGCGCAAGCCGAGATCGAGACGCTGGAGATCAGCGACGAGGCCGAGGTCGATATTCGTGTCTTCAAGGCTGACGGTGACAAGCTGCTGCTCGGTTTCGCCTGCGACGAGGGCCAAAGCGTGGCAGAAGAGGCCACTGCAATGTCGCTCGCAGAGGATGGTGTCGAGGTCTGGATGCCGGACATGCTCGGCGGCTACATGCTGCCGAAGACGCGCAGCAGCATCTATTCGATCCCCTCGGAGGGACTCTACAGCGTCATCGAACGGGCGATTGAGACCGGCAAGAAAGTGTTCCTGATCGCCAGCGGCCCTGATACCGAGCTGGTGTTGCGCGTTGCCAACGAGTGGGAGGCGAAACACGACGGGGAGGCGGCAGGTCTCGCAGGTGTGGTGCTGATGTTTCCACGTCTCAACGAGGGCAAGCCGGAGCCCGGCAAGGAGCCTGAATATGTCGAGGCTGTCGGCAAGACGAAAGAGGTTCCGCTGCTCCTGCTCGAGGGTGAGCGCACGCCAAACCGCTGGGGCGTCAAGCACCTGACGACAGCGCTGGCGGCTGGCGGAAGCCATGTGCACGCCAAGCTGATACCGGATGTCCGCGGGTACTTTTTCAAGCGCCAGGATGCCAACATGCCTGAAGAGGTCGTCACGACGCAGCTCGCAGGCCTGATCAAGGCGAGCCTCTTTTTTCTCGGGAGAACAGACTGATGAAAAAACTGCTGATCCTTCTGCTACTGGTTTTCACGCTGCCTGCCATGGCAGGGCTCAAGCCCTATGAAGGCGAGGGGGCGACGCCACCGCTGAAACTCGTCGACATGCAGGGCAATGCACACGACCTGGTCGAATACAAGGGCAAGGTTGTGCTGGTGCAGTTCTGGGCAACCTACTGCCCGCCTTGCCGGGAGGAGATGCCCTCGATGAATCGCCTCATGGAAAAGATGGGTGATACGCCCTTCGTCATCCTCGCGGTCAACATGGGCGAGACGATGGAAGAGGTCGAGCCTTTCGTGAAAGAGGTCGGGCCCGAGTTCCCGATTCTCATGGATCCCGATGGTGAATCCATTGGTGCGTGGCAGGTGTTCGCTGCGCCTTCCAACTTTGTCGTTGGCGCCGACGGGAAGATTCACTACACGTTGTTCGGTGGCGTCGAGTGGGATGATGACGAGATCGTCAGCAAGCTGAAGGAACTCTCCGGCAGCTGAGGCAATTCACGGGTCGGAGTCGGTCCAGGCCGACGCCGACCCCCGCACTTCCGATTCATTCCAGTTCCAGCCGGGCCTCTTCGTAGGCTTCCATTGCCTCCATCCACTGCTCCTCGGCTTCTCCCAGCGCCGCGTCGTTTGACTGCTTCTCCTCAAGCAGCTGTTTGAGTTGCTCCTTGCGTTCGTCTGAATAGAGATCAGCCTCGGCCAGCAGCGTCTCCAGCTCGCTGTTGCGCAGCTGCAGTTTTCCGACCTGCTCTTCAAACCGGTCGACAGCCTTTTTGAGCGGACTCAGCCGCTGGCGCCGTTCGGCCTCGAGACGCTTCTGTTCCTTGCGCGAGAGCGCCGGCCGGGCTTCTTCATGACCTGTTCCGGCTGGCATGGCAGTGGCATCCCGGCTGGCAAGCCATTGCCGGTAATCGTCGAGATCACCGCCGAATTCGCCCAGTCTTCCGTCATCGACGAGCCAGAAGCTGTCACAGGTGGCCCGCAAGAGGTAGCGGTCATGGGAGACGATCAGCATGGCGCCTTCGTATTCCTGCAATGCCTCGACGAGCGCCTGGCGCATCTCCAGGTCCAGATGGTTGGTCGGTTCGTCGAGCAGCAGCAGGTTCGGACGCTGGTAGACGATGAGCGCCAGGGCGAGCCGTGCCTTTTCCCCGCCCGAGAAGGGTTTGACCGGCTCCAGCGCACGGTCGCCGTGAAAGCCGAAACCGCCGAGAAAGTTGCGCCCCTCCTGTTCGCTGATGCGCCTGTCGAGCTGGCGCAGGTGATCGAAAGGTGAGTGTTCCGGGTGCAGCTGGTCCACCTGGTGCTGTGCAAAATAGCCGATACGGATCTCGCGCGAGTCCGTGCGCTTGCCGGCAAGCAGGCCGAGCTGGCCGGCCAGCAGCTTGATGAGTGTCGACTTGCCGGCGCCGTTGGGGCCCAGCAGGCCGATCCGGTCGCCCGAGGTGATCGTGAGATTGATCGCTTCCAGCACGCGCGCATGATCGTACCCCGTCGCTCCCTCCTCGATGACGACCAGCGGGCTGGGTTTTTTCTCGGGTTGCGGGAAGCTGAACCGGAAAGGCGAGTCGACATGCGCCGGAGCGATCAGGGTCATCTTCTCGAGCGCCTTGAGCCGGCTCTGGGCCTGTTTCGCCTTCGTTGCCTTGGCGCGGAAACGGTCGACGAACTGCTGCATGTGCGCAATCTCGCGCTGCTGTTTCTCATGCGCAGCCTGCTGGTTTGCGAGGCGCTCGGCTCTCGTGACCTCGAATGTCGAGTAGTTGCCGCTGTAGAAGTCCAGATGCTCCTGCTCGATGTTGACGACATGCGTCACGACGGCATCGAGAAAATCCCGGTCATGCGAGATCAGGATCAGGGTGCCGGGATAGCTGCGCAGCCATCCCTCGAGCCAGATCACGGCATCGAGATCGAGATGGTTGGTCGGCTCGTCGAGCAGCAGCAGGTCCGAGCGGCACATGAGTGCCCGCGCGAGGTTGAGGCGCATGCGCCAGCCGCCCGAAAAACTGTTGACCGCTCGCTGCTGTTCGGCGCTCGAAAATCCGAGGCCGTGCAAGAGCCTGCCGGCGCGCGATTCGGCGCGATAGCCGTCGATGGCCTCGAGAGTCGCGTGCAATTCGGCCTGGCGGTTGCCGTCACCGGTCGTGGCAATCGCCTGTTGCAGTTCGCGCAGTTCCGCATCGCCATCGAGGACGAAGTCGAGTGCGCTGCTGTCGCTGGACGGCGTCTCCTGGGCAACATGGGCGATGACCCAGCGCTCCGGCAGGCTGATGGCGCCGGCGTCCACCTCGAGTTGCCCGAGGAGCAGGGCGAAGAGGCTCGATTTTCCGGTGCCGTTGCGCCCTGTCAGCCCGATTTTCTGGCCGGGATGGATGGTAAGCGATGAATCAGCGAACAGCCTCTTGCTGCCCCGCAGCAGTGTGACGGCCTCGAAGCGGATCATCAGCGAGAGAGGATGCCGAGCGGGTCATC
>JXSN01000406.1 GCA_001276605.1 Achromatium sp. WMS2 | reverse complement strand
TCAAACTCAGTTGTCTGTGACGAACCTAGTTGTTGTCGAACTTTCCATAACCCAGCCATTGCGGCCAAGATCACAACAATTGCCATAGACCATAGTACCTCCATGTGCATAAAGCTACCAGATAATACCATACTAAATGATGCGTTAAAAAAAATTCCACTTAGAAAAAACCAGATTAGAACTAGATCGGCACTAAATATTAGGCTATGGGCAAATACAATAGCTACTGCTACAAAGCTTCCTACCAAAAGGGATACTTGATTTTGTGTGGCCGCAGTCGCCAGCAAAAATTCAGCCACTAACATACCGGCCAACGCTGTACCAGTGACTAAAACCCAATACCACAGAGAAAGGGAGCTAATGTGTTGGTAACTATGGGTAAAATATAAGCTAGCTAAGATACCTATGGATCCAATTAGGGGAATCCACCATATTGAGGTAGCAGTTGCTTGGGGAATTATCTCCAATAAGGATAAGATGAAGGCCCCTAAGCTGAGAAATATTACAAATAATCCAGCACCCAAACCGAGTTGGTGTGTGGTTAGCATGATACGCGGTACTTGGTCAAGTCCGGACTTTGTTGCGTGCAAGTTTGGCGGTTGATTTAAAGTTTGCCCCGACCCTTTAGACTCCGGTTCAGCACCTGCTGCAACATGTTCCTTGGAATTATAAGCGGAAACCGCAGCGGAGGACTTGCGGGCCTTTGCGAATGGATCCACCAAAAGGAGATACCTCAAAGTGACATGAAATTTATATGTTCAGTTGTATTGGCTCGGGCCTTGGAGCTAGGATAGTCTAAATTAAACAGTTGCGTCTTCAGCTGATATTACAAACTCGTGTAAATAGACTAAACTTAGTTGGCCAGTTTAGTAAGATTCGTTTTGGCGTTGCTACCAAATTTCTACAACCAGGTATCATATAGTAAAAACCAATTGTAGCCATATTAAAATCAAATATCATTGGGGTCAAATATCAGGGTTAGATATTCATCGAATAATCTGCGATCCCTAGGAACTGGCAATGGCGAGGACCGCCTAACTGCGTGTTCAGATGAGGTATCAAATATTGGATTACCACTGCTTTGACTGATGCTAATATCCATCACCTCCCCATTGGAGGCAATGCGAATCCTTAAGGTACAACGTAGTTGCTGGGAATTAGGTGGAATACGCCAATTGCGTCTGACTTTATCGTAAATTCGGCGACGTACCAGTCGCAACTCCCTTTCCGCCGAATAATCACGGCTATGTGTAACAACTGCTGGCGATTCAGCATTACCACCAGTATTTGATTTTGGTCTATTGGCGACAGCCCGCTGCCGCTCGCGTTCTAATCTGGTTTTTTCTAAGTGGAATTTTTTTTAACGCATCATTTAGTATGGTATTATCTGGTAGCTTTATGCACATGGAGGTACTATGGTCTATGGCAATTGTTGTGATCTTGGCCGCAATGGCTGGGTTATGGAAAGTTCGACAACAACTAGGTTCGTCACAGACAACTGAGTTTGA
>JXSN01000405.1 GCA_001276605.1 Achromatium sp. WMS2 | reverse complement strand
TGTGGGTATTAATTAGCCTATACTAATATAACAATGTAATTCAGTGCTGTACTTCTATTTTATTGGTATTAGCAGAGTACTGTCATTAAGTATCGACTATGACCAAACCACTGTCAAGGTCACAAACAATAAATATTAAAACCTGTCAAATCTGACAAAAGCTGTCAGCTAACTGTCAAATACGCTCATACTTTATTAACGGATACACACTATCTTCTTACTGATCTATGACGTCAAAAAATAGATGTCGGCAATTATATAATGGGATGACGTTAGGGGTTATTAAATATAATAATTATGTTTATTAATTATGCGAAATAATTCAAACTATTGTTTAGCTATATTAGAATATACTAAATAAATGTTGCCAAAAAAAGCCATCCTTGCAAAGATAGCAATAGATATAGCAATGGCTACGGGTGGGATTGAACCACCGACTTCAGCGTTATGAGTGCTGCGCTCTAACCGTCTGAGCTACGTAGCCTAAATAATCAGTCAACTAACTAGGACCAAACGATACCGAAATGCTGCGGTCTAGTCAAGCCCCTATTTGAACTTATTTAATAAAATAATCTGTCAGCAACAATAACCGTAAACTAGATTAGTTACTAAATGTTTTAAAAACATCGGGTCGCACAATCACAACTAACTGATTATATAGGTGTTTAGATATTTCAACTGCGGCATTAACATCCTTAACATTGATAGCCACATTTAAGAATATACTGATTGCTCCTAGGTTCCAGCGTAGGAACGCATCAGGGACTCTCCCACGTCCCCACCAGAACATATTTGAGATAAAAGCATATAGCTACATCTGGATAGCATTTACCAATAAATCATTCGCCTTTTCGGCACCATGCTCGCCTACCCGCATTATTTTCATGATATTGGTCTGACCCTCTACTCCAGAACGATCACCTTTGGTGATAATTACCAAATCACCATTGCCTAATGCCCCGCGTTGAATCAGACCCTCGATCACTGCCTCGTTAACTTCGGCATGACGTCCAGTGACATCAAACTCTACTGGATAAACCCCACGATACAATGTAACCTTGGAACGTGTACTGGAATGCCGAGTTAAGGCATATATAGGTATAGCCGAACTGATACGCGACATCCATTTTACCGTTGATCCAGTTTCCGTTAAAGCCGCAATGGCCTTAACCTTCAAATGGTTAGCAGTATACATGGTAGCCATAGCAATAGCCTCATCAACCCGCCCAAAGACTGAATCTAGCCTATGAGTAGATTTCCGCATTTCCAGCTGTTGTTCTACTTCCAAACAGATTCTATGCATAGCTTCTACGGTTTGTACCGGGTAACTACCCACAGATGTTTCTGCGGACAACATTACAGCATCCGAACCATCCATAACTGCGTTAGCCACGTCCATAACTTCAGCCCTAGTCGGCATAGGATTATTGATCATGGATTGCATCATTTGCGTGGCAGTTATCACCACCGCATTCATCTCTAAAGCTAGTTTAATAATGCGCTTTTGAGCC
>JXSN01000404.1 GCA_001276605.1 Achromatium sp. WMS2 | reverse complement strand
GGGATACTAATTTTAGTTAACATAGGCCAATGATATAGCACGTTCCCATTATGGTCTGCACATTCAGGCCCAAATTGAGCAGCAAATTAGTATAGATGTAGTATGTCCCAAATGGTACAAGCAAATACCAGATATGGCCGCGGAATTAACCGAGCATATTTGCACTGTGCGTTAAATTTTAACTGTTAAATTCGAGCCATTGGTTTCTCAAAATATTAGAGGGTGAGCGCCGTGCACGGGGGTCACCTTATTCTTTGAACTATATCATAAGTCTTGATACTATTAGGTAATGTGTAATGCGCCGTCGCCAACCTATTGAGTCTACACTAGCCAAACCATTGCGCCTCAAAGCTGATTTTAAACCAGCTGGCGATCAACCCCAAGCAATATCCGACCTCGTAACCGGCCTGCGCGATGGCAGCCCCAGCCTAACCCTGTTAGGAGTAACTGGATCCGGTAAAACCTTTACCATAGCCAATGTCATCAATGAGCTTCAGCGCCCTGCATTGATTATGGCACACAATAAAACCTTAGCCGCACAATTATACAGCGAAATGCGTGACTTCTTCCCGCATAATGCAGTTGAATACTTTGTGTCATATTACGACTATTATCAACCCGAGGCCTACATTCCTAGCACCGATACTTACATAGAAAAAGACTCATCCATTAATGAGCATATAGAACAGTTACGCCTATCTGCCACTAAGGCTTTACTAGAACGCGAAGATGTGATTGTCATTGCTACAGTATCAGCGATTTATGGCCTAGGAGACCCGGAATCGTACCTGAATATGGTACTAACCTTACAGGTAGGAACCGCATTAGAGCAACGTTTTATTCTAAGACGACTCGCTGCCTTACAATATCATCGAAATGATATCACTTTAAACCGCGGTACATTTAGAGTTCATGGGGATACCATTGACATATACCCGGCAGAATCCGAAACCTTGGCCCTCCGGGTCAGCCTATTTGACGAAGAAATCGAAGGCTTAGTCCTCTTTGATCCCCTAACAGGCGAGATCAGCGAGCGTGTAACTGAATACACCGTTTATCCTAAGACCCACCACGTGACACCCAAGGAGCGGGTGTACCAGATCATGGAATTAATCAAGAAGGAGTTGAAAGAGCGCCTAGAATATTTTCGAACCAATAACTTCTTGGTAGAAGCCCAACGTTTGGAAGAACGCACCCTGCTAGATCTTGAGATGTTAAATGAAGCTAGTTATTGCACATGTATGGAGAATTACTCACGTTATTTAACCGGACGGGCCGCGGGGCAACCACCACCAACCCTATTCGATTATTTACCAGCCAATGCAATTTTAGTCATCGATGAAAGTCATGTTACCGTACCCCAGATAGGGGCCATGTACATGGGCGACCGTTCGCGCAAAGAAAACTTGGTAAACTACGGCTTTAGATTGCCATCAGCCCTGGACAATAGACCACTACGGTTTGAGGAATTTCAAGCCCGCCAGCCCCAAACTATCTATGTTTCAGCAACACCTAGACCA
>JXSN01000403.1 GCA_001276605.1 Achromatium sp. WMS2 | reverse complement strand
GTATGTGGTAATGAGCTGGTAGAAGTTAGAGGTACTTTACCACTTAAAAACATTGATATTCCACAGATTATGGATCTGGATATCCGCTATCAAGATGCGGATCTTATTGTGATTAACAAACCTGCTGGGTTGGTGGTTCATCCTGCCGCTGGTAACCTAGATGGCACGTTACTCAACGGTTTGCTTAATTGGGACCCTAACCTGGCGTGCCTGCCACGCTGCGGTATTGTGCACCGGTTAGATAAGGATACTAGCGGATTATTGGTGATTGCTCGTAGTATCGCAGCTTATACTGGATTAGTAACACAATTACAGGATCACAGCATACATCGGGAATACGCGGCTGTGGTAGCAGGTACACCAGTTACTGGCGGAACTGTAGACCTACCGATAGGACGTCACCCTACTCAACGTACTAAAATGGCAGTGGTAAAAAATACTAATACAGGTAAAACAGCCATCACCCATTTTCAAGTTCAAGAGCGTTTTGTAGGCTACAGCTTGTTAAAAGTACGACTTAACACTGGGCGTACCCATCAAATTCGCGTGCACATGTCACACATAAATTTGCCAATAGTTGGTGATTCGGTATACAGTCAGCAGCGTCCCCGTAGCTCTCCTGGGTTGAATCAGGACTTAACAGCTTACATCAGGAGTTTTCCACGTCAGGCCCTGCACTCTAAGAGTTTACGCCTAAAACATCCTCTAACTGAAGCCATTTTAGCCTGGGAGTTACCATTGCCTGAGGATATGGAACATCTAGTATCGAAATTGCGCAGTCAAAGTGCACTGTGTGCAGATGTAGGAAAAAACAGCTAAGGACTACTGTGAGTTGGATTCAGCCATCAGCTGTTCAATGATTTGGCGCCGCCACCGAGATTTATCTATAGTTACCACGTTCTCTTCGTGCTTGATACTACTTAAGTACAAGATAAGATAAAGTAATTCCACATCCTGATCGCTGCCGTAAAATGGTTTAATTCGCACTAAATTATTAGTGTGCTTAATTAGTTTTTCCGGTGAATCATCAATCATCAATACCTTGTGCAATTGATATTTAGCTGGGATTTTAGCTAAATCTTTTACATGGGCACAAGCCCAAGTATGGGGATCAGTAACAACAGTGCATTGTTCACGGTTCCACACAAATTCTAGTTTATTCATAGAGCCAAATAAATAATTGGCTACGTATTCGGCGTACATGCTATTACCCGAAGTCCAAATGGCCACTAAAAAGTTTTCTAAGCAAAAGCTAACGAATTCTTCGATATGAGGCCGGCAATAAAAATAATAAGGCCCTGATTTAAAATCATAATTCTGGCTTAGTTCTTTTTTGGTAGCATGCAATAATGTTTCATCTATGTCTAATATAATCAGGTTGTCCATAGGGGATAGCCTATAACATAACGGTGTACTTAGGTCGATCAAGTTAGTTTACCTGAAGAACAGGATAATAAGTAGAGTATCTCTATTATCCTAAGTAAACCATCTAGGCGATTAGGTTGATTATCATGCCATTAGGATACATC
>JXSN01000402.1 GCA_001276605.1 Achromatium sp. WMS2 | reverse complement strand
TTTGTTTTAATAGGCATTGCCGCCATGTTGGCCTATAACATGTTGTACCCAGAAGACGCCTAAAAGGGTTCAGGCTGAGCCGCGGCCCAGCCTACCTATGAGGATTACCCTGATAACCAATACCCCAAATTACGCTATACCTAGATGGGATTTGATTTGAGCGACCACAACCTCACTAGAAGATACCCACAGCTGGCATTAATTTGGTAAATCTTAAACCGCACATGGAGCCAGAGACCTTTTGGCCCGCGTTATTTTGTCTAGTCAGTCGTGGTTTGGTAATATGTGAATATGAATCGACACTGGGCCGCCTAGTGCGCTCTTTTTCCGATACCTTGCAGGTAAAATTAACTAGATTGTTTGGAGCACGGGTTGTCGAACCATTCTATAAGTCAGTACAATCAACTTTGGAAAACAGCTGGCCAGATTGGAACCAAGGTACCAACCCAGATATGCTTTACGGAACAGCGCCATACTCCCTATGGGCTAAAACTTTGAAGACCGAGGTTACCAACGTAGGTACACCAACTCTAACCGCTCGCTGTGTAGAACAAACGTTGGATACGTTTTCATCTGACCAGCTTAATTTATTGCGTAATTTGTTTATATTTTAGGAGTGTAACTGAATTAATGATTATTAATAGCAAAATTGGTGTTTATATCATCATCTGGCTAGGTTTAAGTGGATTATTATTGGCTATGCCTATTTTAGGTTTTAATAGCAATATTGTGTCCTATTATTCGAACCTAATCCAGATTTTATCACCTCTCATCACAGCTATAATATGCTTTAGAACAGCACAAGCCTTTGGAACCAAGGACCCCCTATACAAAGTATGGTTACTCATAGGTGCTGGCGTACTTAGCTGGAGCATCGGGCAAATTTTATACACTGGTTACATCTTGGTTAACAACGGGGCTGAAACTCCATACCCATGGTACTCAGATATTGGATTCTTGATGGTGCAACCGTTGATTATTAGTGCATTATTTATCTTTATCAATACCATGGGAGTACACCCACCAACCTGGGGCATAGCCATTTCCATGGTGTTGTTAATAATATTTTTAGTTCTGGCGTTGCAAGCTACGTGGCCCAATATAACTGACAGCACAGATCTTGCCAAACAACTAGCATCAGTTGGTTACGCAATCTTCGATCCCCTACTCCTGGCAACCACAGCCCTTAGTGCCTCCGTTATCGCGGGTGGAATTATGGCCAGCCAATGGTGGACCTGCTTTGCGGGATTGTTACTGTACTTCCTATCCAATCGGTTCTACGATTTTGAGACTGCCAATGATAGCTACGTTAGCGGTAACTGGCCGGATCTGGGCTGGCCGCTATCCTTTGTTTTAATAGGCATTGCCGCCATGTTGGCCTATAACATGTTGTACCCAGAAGACGCCTAAAAGGGTTCAGGCTGAGCCGCGGCCCAGCCTACCTATGAGGATTACCCTGATAACCAATACCCCAAATTACGCTATACCTAGATGGGATTTGATTTGAGCGACCACAACCTCACTAGAAG
>JXSN01000401.1 GCA_001276605.1 Achromatium sp. WMS2 | reverse complement strand
GTATTGCAAAAGCCAGCCGGTTGTATGCTAACAATGCTCCAGAATTTTTAAGAACCCACCCAGTAACCAGCAATCGAATTGCAGATGCTATCAGCCGCGCTAACATTCATCCCTATCGACAACGTCCTGATTCACCAGAGTTTTTTATGGTACGTGCGGATTTAAGGCAACGCAGTTTCGCTGATCCCAAGCAAGCCGTGGCTCATTTTCAGGCTACTTTGGCCTCTAAACGCTATCGAGACGAGGCGGGTGAACATTATGGTTATGCCTTAGCACTATTACGTAATCACCAGGCTAAATTGGCTAGCCTCCAGGCACATAATCTTTTAGCTGCTAATCCCAGTAATTTGTTCTATATTATACTGAATGCACGGGTTGATGCCGCATTAGGTAGGGTTAAAACAGCGTCCGCTGCCCTAGAAAGTGCCCTTGGTATCTATCCAGGTAATATAGCACTTACTAGCTACTATGCGCAGATTGCAATAGAACATAGTCAAGTTACAGATAAAACAGCAAGTTATTTAGATAAAACGTTGGAATATCATAAAGATGATCCCAGTATTTATGCGCTAAGATCTCAGGTTGCAGCTGCCTTGGGACAACGTGCTGATTCATATTTATTTTTGGCAGAATCTAGGTTTTTACAGGGGGAAATAGAATCCGCAGTGCAGCAATTGGGTGTGGCCTTACGTACTGAGCATTTTGACTCTTATTCCGAGTTAAGGTTGAGATCACGGTTGAAGGAGCTTAAAACCGAATTAGCTGCGGATCAAATACTGAAAAAAGAAAAACAAGATAAAGAACATGGTCATGATTAATCGGGAATTTGAATATTTTGGAATGGTTGTCCTGGGATTTAAAATGTGTCTCTTAACAAATTAGTCAAATTTTCCCAAATTATTAGTCAGTATGTAGGCATCGTTATTCCACCAGGTGATTGGAATAATTTAGATCAAATGCTGTTAAAACGAGTTATTGCGTTACAATTGGATTCGGCTCAGGATTATTTTTTATTTTTAGAGTCCTCATCTTCGGCTAGTATTCAGGAATGGGCATTATTAATTAGCAAACTGCGAGTTGGAGAAAGCTATTTTTTCCGGGATTCTGGTCAGATGACGGTGTTGGAAACAGTTATTTTACCAGAATTACTTAGATTGAATGCCGGAACTCGTAAACTAAGATTGCTAAGTGCTGGTTGCTCCACTGGTGAAGAGGCCTATTCTCTGGCAATGCTACTAGATCGGATTATGCCAAGTTGGGAAGGTTGGGATATTAAAATTATAGGGGTAGAAATTGATGCTGAGTCACTAAACACGGCCCGACGTGGCTTATATACTGATTGGTCATTCCGCAGGGTGCCACAGATACTTAAAAATAATTATTTCAAACAATTAGGTTCAACTTGGCAAATTGAACAACGTATTCGGAATAAAGTGGAGTTTATCTGTGCCAATATGGTACAAGTTGATTTTCCGAATAGTTATCCACAAATTTATGCTATGGATTTAATACTATGTCGCAATGTGTTTA
>JXSN01000400.1 GCA_001276605.1 Achromatium sp. WMS2 | reverse complement strand
GCATTGCTCAACAAATTAATACATATTTGACGCAAGCGTTTACCATCGATTGATATACTAGTAGGTAGGTTAGGTGCGGCTTGATAGCAAAACTTCAGACCTTTGCTCATAGCTCTAACACCACACAGTTCATTTATCTCATTAAAGAAACTCACTAAATTTATGGTCTCGCTAAACAACTCCAAATGTCCAGACTCAACCTTGGCCAGATCCAGTAAATCGCCTATCAAAGTTAACAAATAATCACCGCTACGTCTGATGGCCTGAATATCCCGTTGCTGCGAGCTGTTTAAACTGACATCTGCCTGCATGATTTGCGCATAACCAAGGATCGCATTCAAGGGGGTGCGTAACTCATGGCTCATATTAGCTAAAAACGCACTCTTAGCCCGATTCGCAGCCTCCGCCTTGTGCTGAGCCTGGATTAAACGCTGTTCATAATCCTTGCGGGTAGTCATATCGGTTACAAAAGCAAATGTTCCATCCACCTTTCCAGAGGGTGTAAACAAGGTAGCAGCACTAAAGAAAGTGGGAACAACCCGGCCATCCTTAGCAAGCAATTCGATTTCGTAACTCCGATTTTTGACCTGTTCCAGTTTTGAGATCTGCTCTCGAAACACTTCCGTGTTGGCAGCATCGGTAAATTCCCAAGGATAATGTCCTAACATCTCGTTAGCGCTATATCCTAGCATTTTACTTAAGGCCGCATTTACCTTGATAGTTCGCAATTTCACATCCAGCATCCAAAATCCTTCGCTGGTTACCGCAATCATATCCTCAAATCTTTGCCGCTCCCGCTCCAGGTGTCTGTGTGCCAACTTGCTTTCAGTTATATCTGTCAGGGTAAAATGCACTATGTTGTTACGCGTTTCATCCCCCTTACCATGCCATGCCGTTTGTGGGGCACGCCCCCTAAGTAGCACATAGCGCGAATCACCGGAGGCTGTTGTAAGGCGCAACTCCATAGCCTTATTCACTGGTTGTTTAAAAAATGCTGGAAATCGATACCGAAACTGCGCATGGTCATCAGGATCCAAAAAGGTTACAAAATACTTGCCCTCCATTTCATGTAAATCATAACCCGTCATTTCGGCCAGATAGTTATTGGCTTGTAACACTAAACCTTTAGAATCAAGAGTTACATACCCTACTGGGGCATCATGGTATAAACGATAGAAGTTTTCACGCGATCGTTTCAGTTGTTCATTCGCAGTGAGCAATTGTTGTTGACTGGCTTGCAATTGCTCATTTTGCATTTGCAGCTCTATTTTATGCACTTGCAAGTCGTGCACCAGAGACAACGGACCATCGTGTTTAACGATACTACCGCCATCAATGACACCATCCAACTTTTGAGTTGTTTAGCGAGACCATAAATTTAGTGAGTTTCTTTAATGAGATAAATGAACTGTGTGGTGTTAGAGCTATGAGCAAAGGTCTGAAGTTTTGCTATCAAGCCGCACCTAACCTACCTACTAGTATATCAATCGATGGTAAACGCTTGCGTCAAATATGTATTAATTTGTTGAGCAATGC
>JXSN01000399.1 GCA_001276605.1 Achromatium sp. WMS2 | reverse complement strand
CTTCACCAGGTTCACTTTCTATGTCCAATTTGGCACCGATGCGTTGAGCACGTTCTTCCATGATGGATAGGCCTAAATGTTCACCTGCAACATGCGAATTCGGTAGACTGCGTGTAAAACCTATGCCATCATCTTCAATAAGCAGTGAATAGGTATTGGAATTTTGACAACGTAAGAATATTCTAACAGTATGGGCATGGGCATGTTTGTGAATATTGTTGAGGGCTTCCTGAGTAATTCTTAATATTTGGGTCACTTCGTGAGTAGTCAAGCGGCTGTGTTGACATTCGTGATGTAGTAAGGTGGTTAAGTTAGTTTCTTGTTTGAATTTGCTAACTAAACTAGTTAAGGCTCCAATTAGACCGCCCTGATCTAGAGGTAGTCTAAAGTTATTAAGAAGTTGGCGTAATTCAGTATGAGCTTCATCTAGAGTATTACTGATTTTTTGCACTTCTGGAGTTATTTCAGTGCTAGGCTGCTGGATGCTTTCTTGTAGGAGACGAATGCGGAGGCGTAAACTGGCTAGGGTTTGGGCTAGGGAATCGTGTAGTTCATGGGCTAAAAAATTGCGTTCTTCAATCACGGATAGTTGGCGGGCTTTGATATCGGAGCGGTGTTTAGCAATGGCTACCGCCAGGTGATGGCCTATGATTGCCAGTAAATCGCGTAGTTCTTCGCGTTTAGCAATCTCTGTGTCTACCAGTATGCTGTAATAGCCTAAATTTTCATTATGATATTGCAGGGGAATTTGAATTATTTCAACTGCATTGGTATTGGGTATTGTGTTTTTGAAATAGCGGTGGCAGAATTTTGAACGGTTTGAGCATAAAAATTCACCTGGAATTAATATATTCCCGCATTCACATAGAGGTACTGGTAATAATTCGCGTTCTGACCATAATGTGTTGTCTTTGTCTATACAGGCTATTAAGTAGAATTTACCAGTTCTATCATTTAAACGCACTGTAGCTGCATGTCCATTGACCATATTTTTAAAGATTTTTAGATATTTAATCAGTAACTCGGTCAGATCTTGAACTTGCGTGATGCTGGTAGCGGCTTCGTATAGAATCTTTAGGGATGCGGTTTTTTGAGCGAGACGGCGAGTTTGGTTGGATACTCGATTATCCATGTCTTCGTATAGGTCCACTAATTCATTATGCAGATTTTGTACGGTAGTAGCAAAATCACCTAACCCTCCCGTAGTACTATCGTTGAGGTTATATTTGGTGTTACCTTGACAAACGTGTTCAATATTTTGACCTAAAATCCATAGTGGACGTAGTATACCGTAAAAAATCTGCCAAAGACTCCATATTAGTGCTAAATTAGCTATACCAATAATTAAAGTTAGTATTAAACCAAGGATGCGGGTATCAGGTTGCAAACTAAGGTTTAGGACTGTGATTTGAGCTATTAGGTTGACAGCAATTAGTAGTGTAATTGGTAGCAGGGCTTTAGCACGCCTTATGACTCTAATGCTGTAATTAAGCGGGCTATCTATGTTGATTGCAGGTGTAAAATAATGTAAAGGGAAAAATCGAAATT
>JXSN01000398.1 GCA_001276605.1 Achromatium sp. WMS2 | reverse complement strand
GACAGCCAAATTTACTGCGGTTTAGGGCGTTCATATGCTAGTGCTCATGGTAACATTTTGGGTCGACAAGGAACTGGAGTTTTCTTCCCGACTCTGATCCCATTCGATGGTAACAGTCACAGTACGACCAGATACAGTTATGGAACCCACTCCACTGGGGAGACTGCATGCTATGTTATTTTGCCATGCTTCTACGTCCTGTTCCACTATATTACCTGAGGGAACTAAGTTGGTTGAGCAAGTAGGGATAGGATTGGGTTTGGTAACTGCATAAGCGCTTATGTCGTCACTAGCGCGGATAATATCGAGAATTGCATAGCTAAGGTCTACAGCTCGAGCACGATAGCCCGACACAGCGCTCATCTTGATGGCGGTGATTTGGAGGGACATCGCACCTAAAACTCCAACAGACAATATCATCAAGGCAATAAGAATCTCAATGATGGTAAAACCAGCGTTGGGTAAACATTTACAGTTATTGGTATGAGATATCATGGACAATTCACACTGTTTACAGCCTCAGCTCTACCAATGGCACTGATTTCGATAGTCTGGCCATATCCGCTACCACCGGCTGAATATGAATCACACAACACCCAAGTCCCTATTGCTGATGGCATCCCACTGGGCCGATAGCTTATCGACCTAACAGTACCGTTGGTTAGGGTAAATCTTCCACCCAGCTTAGAGCTTACCCTTAGTAATAATTCAGTGCCACCATCGTAGGCAGCATTGGAGTTATTATCCACGAATATAATCCAACCCTGCTCCCAACCGTTCGCATTGGCACAATTAACACCGTCGCTACTAGCACACAGCACCACGGTCCGGCTGCGCATAATGGACTCGTTCCTAGCATATCTGGCAGCCCCAATAAAAGAATTGGTATACACGGCCAAGCGGTTGGCCGCAACTACGCGATTTAAACTGGGCACCATGGTAGCTAGGATAGCCACAATTGCCAACACCGCCAGCAACTCCACTAAGGTAAATCCATGGGTACACATCGCGCGGCCACCACGCCTAGGGCCAGGTAAGGCTGTGCTCATAGCAGCGCTGCCGGACCTTAGTATTGGACCATAAGTCTTAAAATCTTCTATATCTGCTCCCCCCGTATTCCGTACAGTATAGACCTTTTTTTTGATTGCACTGTGAAGTGATTCTGAATTCCTAATTATTGTTGGGTGGGGGGAGCCCGGCATCCGGTCCGCTGCTTCACTGTTGTCTCCCTAGTCCTTCTGCCTTACTCCCCCCTCAGCTTGCTCCTTCCTTGTTCACTGCCGTGCTATCTTAAAAATCCGCTTACTTTGGAGAAATCAACTTTCTCCCAAGCCCCCCACCTTTGGCTTGTACCCAGGCAATGTTTGGACGTCTTTCATTACAGTTCACGCGTAGAGCCTGGTCTCTCCTCCTTGCGTCAAATTATCAATACAGCGTGCACATAACTGCGGATGTTCGGAGTTAGTACCTACATCTTCACGATGATGCCAACAGCGAGCACATTTAGCGTGTTGCGAAGGTGCCACCAGTAACCTTAAACCAGCCAGATCTG
>JXSN01000397.1 GCA_001276605.1 Achromatium sp. WMS2 | reverse complement strand
GGCGGACCGTATTGCGGCTAACGGAGATTTTGCTAATAAAATAGGCACTTATCAATTGGCGGTAACCGCACGCCATCATGGGGTAAAATTCATGGTCGCAGCGCCTATGTCAACTATTGATGTACAAACCCCTAACGGCAATCTTATACCTATCGAGGAAAGGGGATCTCAAGAACTGTTAACTGTACACGGTCAAAACGTAGGGGTTGCCAATGTAAACACCTGGAATCCGGTGTTTGATGTCACTCCAGCCAGCCTTGTAGATGCATTGGTGACAGAACTAGGCGTAATTCTCAATCCAGATGCATCTAAGCTAGCAGCATTAATTTCTAGAGCCAAATCAGTTGTATAGTATAATCGGTAAAATTGCAACCTTCCAACTCCGCTCTACTGGAGCGGAGTTTAGGTTGTGATATTGCCTGATTTATGCTAAAATCTATCCCACCTGCACCTGAATTTTACGCGGTTGTAACTCGGCACGTTTGGGTATAGTTAATGTCAATACCCCATCTTTCAGGGCAGCGTTCACATTGCCGATATCCAACTCCTGCCCTAGGGCAAAACTACACTGATAACGATTGGAACGGATGTCTGCATACAACGGCTCCATGTTTTCGGCAGTGGTAAGCTTAGCTTTTCCCTCGACTAGCAGTCGTCCCTTATCCACATGTATCTCCAGGCCGTCGCTTGCCACTCCCGGCATGTCTGCTTCCAGTGTAATGCCTTTAGCATTCTCAAAAATGTTTACCGCTGGCCGCAGCGTAAATTGACCATCTTCCCAGTGTTTGGTTAATTCTTTGGATTGCTCACTGGTAAGCTCTGTCTTCTGGCTCATAGTCAACTCCCAAATATCCTTAACTTTTTTGGTTATTACCTGAAATCCAAGGTCCTATTTGACTTCTATGCGGCGTGGTTTGCTGGCCTCTTGACGCCGTACCGAAATGTGTAATATCCCGTCCTTATATTGGGCATTTACCTGCTCCTGATTGACGTCATCTGGCAACGAAATTACCCGTTTGAATTCACCACTAAACCGTTCATTGCGGTAGTATACTGCCTGCTCTTGAATCGGCACTTGGCGGCGGCCTGCTATGCTGAGTAGGTTTTGCTGAATTGAGATATCCAAAGTTTTAGTATCTAATCCAGCGGCGAACAGATATACGTCAACCTGTTCGGGAGTTGCTCCTACATTAATGGGAGGATAGGTACCACGTGCAACTGAGCGCATGGTAGTTGGCCAGTTCAAATATCCCACTGCCTGGTCTATATCCTTTTGGAACTGCCTAAAATCATTAAATAAAGCAGTTTCGAAGTTGGTAAGGCTGCCAAACATTTTACACCTCCAGCGTAACCAATTTTGTTAATACGAAGCTGTAACTCGATAATCCAGTTTTTAAAATTTGACAGAATATGCTAGAATAAGTTAGCTCGAAAACAGGAGAAATTCCCGTGTTTTTTATCGCCCCATTACCATTCATTGAAACACATATTGATGCACTGAATATGGAGATTCAAGCTCAGTTACCAGGGCGAAAATTAACAATAACTCAACAGAT
>JXSN01000041.1 GCA_001276605.1 Achromatium sp. WMS2 | reverse complement strand
ATTGGAGTTATCAAGGACACGAATTACTGGAGTAACCTTGGAGCACAGGGATGGCGAAATGCTACATCTAGTTCCCAAAGAAGTTGGTAAAACTCCTCTTAATCTAGAAGGTTTATTACCCAACCAACAGTTAAAAAATGATTATATCATAGATGATATAGCAGATCGCTTCACCAGAATGCAATTGGAAGATGTGAGACCAATCACCAAATTTACTTGGCCCGACCAACCCGATTTGCGGATCAAGGTCACAACTAAGGAGGGTCTAGTTGTTACCCTGGACGCTGTTAAACTCGACAATCAGCATTGGATGCGCTTAAATGCCAAGGTAATTGCAGCTAACAATACCAGCAAGAGTAAAACTCCTCCTACTGTACCATCCAAGCCAGAAAGTGCAGCTCAGCCAACACCTGGTTCCGCATCTTCTAGTTCGCTGGCCATAGATCCCAAAAAAGAAGCCACAGAACTCAATGCCCGCTGGCAAGGTTGGGTATTTTCATTAGCAGATTGGGCCTTCCAAGCCTTGGATAAGCACCGATCTGATTTGGTGAAGTCGCCAGAAACTAATGCGAATGTAACTACTGATGGAACAGCTTCATTACCATCTGAAGAATTAGGAGCCGCTACGGTACCTAAGGCCCCTGATCAACAGCGACCTGCAGCTTCAAAATCTGAGATTCACAATCAGGCATTGCCAGGTGCTTCTGTTAACAATCCAGAGCCGGACCAGTTACAAGAAAAAAATCAGGCTGTTGATGAGACTTCACATGTCAAGTCCGCCGCTGCGGAAGAAAAATTAACCGCCCCCAAGGCTGATACTACTGATGCTACTGGCAAACTGCCAGCCGTTCCCTCGCAACCTAATGCTTCCTTGGAAAATCCAAAATAGTGAACTACATCACAAACTGGTTTAACTGGGGAGTCCAGCGCTTCGAGGTGTATTGAAATATGTGTTTTTATAACTACATGCCATGTAGCTGTGACGTGTATCGTCAACCAAGCTAGATGGGTATGGATTTCTGGTCATCCGCCCCAGTACTTTGATACTCATTCCCAAGCTCCAGCGGTCTATTCTATTGATCGCTCTTACATTGGAGTGTGGGAATGCAGTCGAGAGTACTCCTGCGTTTCACAAGGACACAATCATCATAATACTATATGGCAACATGCCCTAATCGCGTTGGAATCATTGCCTGGACAAAGCGAAGTTACCAAATGGCGGGAATTATAATCAATCCAAATAGGATTTACTTGACAAGCCCAGTTATACAAGTTTATAGTGTTTTCAGGATATTTGAACGGCTTGGTTTTGACTCGACTATCCAGTTTTTCTATCTTGACATTTTAAATTATCGATAAATCAAAGTTAAAAACGATTATCAGGATAGCAATTATGGTAAATTAAGGGTGCAATTTGCCATGAATAACCAATTGAAATACAATAGTTTCACAAGCGCGAGACAAAGTCGACCAGAAAAAAGTTGTATATGATGGAGACATAGGCTATAATGGCTAAAGAAGGTAATCTGCAAGCGCCAACGCGTCATCCCCTGGACTGGAAGGCTCCAGCCTTTTATGACGAAGGGGCTTTGCACAAGGAAATGGAGCGCGTCTTTGACATATGTCATGGTTGCAGACGCTGCGTTAGTTTGTGTAAAGCCTTTCCTACTCTGTTTGACTTGGTTGATGCAACATCCAATGGCGAAGTAGATGGTGTGGCCAAAGCCAATTACTTCAAGGTTGTGGAACACTGTTATTTGTGTGATCTCTGCTACATGACCAAATGTCCATATGTTCCCCCCCCACAGTTTCAACCTAGATTTTCCGCACCTGATGCTTAGGGCTAAAGCAGTAAACTATAAACAGGGGCGAGTTGGGTTGCGCGATAGAATTTTAACCAGCACAGTAGCCGTCGGTAACTTTGCGGGGCTTCCTGTATTATCCAGTATAATTAACGCTGTGAACAATATCGGGTGGGTACGCAAACTGATGGAAGGCACAGTTGGCATTCATGCCCAGGCCTGGTTGCCAAAATTTCACGCTTACACCCTGAAGAAACGGCTTAGACAACATAAGAGTTCCCATCAGGCACAGCCGGCGGGTCGCACCACCGGCAAAGTGGCTCTGTTTGCTACCTGTTTTATGAATCGTAACGAACCGGGCCCTGGTACCGATTTGGTTGCCGTGTATGAGCATAACGGAATACCTGTCATCTTGGCCAATGAGAGTAAATGCTGCGGGATGCCCAAGATGGAGCTTGGTGATTTGGCATCAGTAGATGCGGCTAAAAATAGTAATATTCCGTTATTAGCTAATTTGGTAGATCAAGGCTATGATATAACCGCTTTGGTTCCATCATGCGTACTAATGTTTAAACAGGAATTGCCTCTGATGTATCCGGAAGATCCACAGGTGGCAAAGGTAAAAGCAGCTTTTTTTGACCCATTTGAATATTTGGTTTTGCGCCATCGTCAGGGTAGGCTACGCACAGATTTCAAGCGCGGTTTAGGCAAGGTAAGCTATCATGCAGCTTGCCATCAGAGGGTTCAGAATATAGGTCCTAAAACGAGGGAGATATTGGAGCTAATTCCAGACACTGTGGTGGACACCATCGAGCGGTGTTCTGGTCACGATGGTACTTATGCGGTTAAAAGGGAATTTCATAACCACTCTGTAAATATTGCTAGACCCGTAGTAGCTAAAGTCAGGGAATTTGGGGCTGACTACCGTGGATCGGATTGTGCCATGGCTGGTCATCATATAGCGGATATTTGTGGAGATGGAAAACCAACCACGCATCCCATTACTCTGCTGCGCCTGGCTTATGGGATTTAAGCTGTAGATTTTGTAGTAATTTGCTCAATTATTTGGTTTTCTGGTCTTATTTTTTTAGTGATTATTTTTTGGAGAATTGTGATGTCTATTCGTTTTGGTTCAGGCTTAAAAGCTATTGCGGCGCTCGGCGTTTTGGCCCTCTCTGGTCAGGCTTATGCTGCAACAGCCCATGTCACCAGTCCTGTGACCAGGATCCTGCTGCACGACAGTAGCTTCGGTGGCTGCATGGCTGGTCTGAACAATATAAGATTAACCGGTTGCACCACCGGCTTTGCGACCTTTGATTGCAAAGGGTCACTTACCGGCACAGATACCGTGATGGCCTACCGGATGCTAGATCAGGCGCAATTGGCCCTGGCCACTAACAAGTCGGTGTTTGTTACTATCGATAGCTCGTTAGTAATCAACGGATATTGCAAAGTTACCCGCATTGACATACTGAAATAACCGTTAGTGCATGAATAAGGCCAGCGTACCTAGGCAAATGTGCTTGTGTTTGTCGCCGGAAGCTGGCTGTACTTGTACCTCCGGAAGTTTTAGACCGTAATTAATGTGCAGGTTGGCAGCGTCAAGGACTAGCCTGCACAGCTGGCTTATTTTGGATTCCACATCACCATTTAGAGTATCCCAATTTAGCCAAACCTCCTCTTGACGATCGCCACCGAATTGCTTTGTAGTCGGGTCTCTACACTTGGCTACCGACTTCCAGTCCAAGTGCTTCATGGGATCCCCAGCCCTGTAGTTGCGTAAGCCAATAAAGTCTTCTACACCAACCCCCCTATCGCCCCCTTTGAGTGCTGGCACAAAGTGGATGGTTGGTTGCCATCTTGCTTGTGCTTTCGGTTCTGGATAGACTACCACCGACGCATGAACTTTGATTTGCGACCAAGCCCGAAATAATCCTAAAGGAAAACATGAGGAAATATGCACGGTATTCACTTTATACCTGCCCCTCCTCTCAGGTACTGGGGCAAGCTCAATTTCGGTAGTACTTAGAGCCTCAAGATCTACCGCTGTCACCCTACTGACATCGGTCCCTGAAACTATCAGGGCCGCCCTAGCCAATGTCTCAGGGTTGGTAATGCGCACTTGAAAGCTCGCCGCTTGACCTAAAAATATTGGCGGCGAATCAGTAATTTTTAGCTCCAAATTCATCAAATTACGCCAAGTATAAATCATTCCCATAACAGCGACAGCACAAAACAAAAATGTAAAAGCCAACCCTATATTGCTTTTATAATTCAAGGCCCCAAGGAGCATCGTCATTGTGGCTACGGCAAAAATTAATCCAGATTTAGTAGGTAATATGTATATTTCTTTACTGTTTAACTTGACATAACCTTCTGAATTTAAAACTGAATTTTGAGCCACGTTATAACATCCTATGCTAAATTTAAGCAATTGGCACTAAATTTAATAAATACTCTGTAACCGCACTATGCCCGATGGGGGCGTTATCCTCGGCAGTAATTAATCTATGGCCAAGGCATGCTGGCGCCACGGCCTGAACATCCTCTGGCAACACGTAGTCTCTACCGGCTAATAATGCCCAAGCCCTAGAGGCTGCCAATAGGGCCAAACCGCCTCTGGGCGAAAGACCATGCAAAAAACGTCCACAGCTACGCGAAAAAGCAACTAGACGATAACAGTAGTCTATAATAGGATCCTTAGCCACAACTTCACAAACTTTTTTCTGTAAATCCAAAAATTGTTCTAGTTCCACAATTGGCTTTAATTCGGCTAGCATTTCCCTACGGTTCTTGCCCTTGAACAGGGCTTTTTCGTCTGCCTCATCAGGATAACCTAGATGAATACGCATCAAAAAACGATCCATTTGTGATTCTGGTAGAGCAAAAGTACCAATCTGGTACGTAGGATTTTGGGTAGCGACAACGAAAAAGGGTTCTGGTAGACTTCTTGTAACGCCTTCTACCGTTACCTGATGCTCTTCCATTGCCTCCAAAAGTGCACTTTGAGACTTAGGGGTAGCTCTGTTAATTTCATCAGCTAATACAACTTGAGCAAAAATAGGACCTGAGTGATAAGTGAAAGATTGACTTTCTCGACTATATATGTTACTGCCCACAATATCAGCTGGCAGTAAATCGCTGGTAAACTGTATCCGAGAATATTGCATGCCAATTAAACGCGCCAGTAAATGGGCCAAGGTTGTCTTACCAACTCCTGGCAAGTCTTCAATCAACAAATGGCCTTTGGCTAACAAGCAGGCAACAGCTAAGCGGATGGATTTACCTTTGCCTAGGATTATGCGTTCGCCATTTTGAACGAGACTTTCTAACAATTTGTTCATGTTTTATTTTGAACCTGTTGACATATTTATTATCGTAACTACCTACCATGTTGCTGTAATATGTACCAACAATCCAGCCAGATGGATATAAACCTCTGGCCACCTAATCCAACACCTCTATGATTGTTCCTACCGCCTAGTTTAGAAACGCAGACGGGGAAACCCCAACGTTCCCACAAGAACATAGTCAGAACAATATTACATGTCAACACGCCCTAGCTTGGCAGTTCAACCTTCATTGCACAGTAGGTAATCACTAAAAATAACGAATTAATCTCTCAATATTGAAATGATTTTGCGTTTCTAGAATAATTTATATATAAACTATATGTACTTAAATATGAGAGACGACATAAGCCGTATTTGGATAAGCAAGGTACTATCTAACACTAAACTGCGTTTGCTGATTATAATATAACGCATTTCCAAATGAAACTTCGATATGTATTTTAATGGTATAATGCCATACAAAGCATACTTATGTACTAAGTTTACGGTATTTTCCAGTCTAACTTTTTTAAGTGAGAAACCATGAGTAGTTTTAACCTAAAAATCCCTATGTTATCCAGCTCTAATCTCGATCTTTCACCACAACCTAAGGAAATGGAAGAATGGATCAGAAGTATCCCTGTTGCCGATGTGGCGAAGGCATCTAACACCCTATATGCAATGCTCAAAAAACTTAATCGGCTTCCCATAAATCCACAAACCAGATTCCAAATAGCGGAGCTATTTGCCCCGATTATAACGCAAATTACTCTAGATCTAGAAAATTATTTAATCAAAGCTAAATTACCATTTTCTAAGAAGATAAAAAGTTTCATACTAATGCGCATCAAGTTGATTGAGGAATTAGCCTTTAGTTATAAATGGGTTATCTACGACGTTTCTCAATCCAAACCGAGCTACGGCAAAAGCAAGCTACTACTACCCACCCTGTTTCAAGCCATGCGGATGTTGGTTGAATTACTATACGCAAGCTGCTTAGCCTATCAAGATCCACCTGAACTACTTTGGAAAGAGCTGCATAACCTATTTATTTTTGCACAGGAAAACAACTTACTTTTCAAAAAATTTAAAACTAGCGCGAGTTTTGATTCTGGTATTTTTGAGTGTAATATCCAAGATCTATACTATTGGGCACTTATATTATCTATTTCCGATACTACCAGGTTACGGCAGAGAGAGATCAGGGAGCTATACCGGACCATTCCAACATTAATCAAGCATGTTTTTCAGCGGCGTGCCCATAATACATTACCGTCTAGCACAATTTTTGTAGTGCAAACCGATAAAGATAACCCGCCGCAAAGCAGTATGCTTCCCCAAATAGGTATCAATGATGTCAACCTAATTTTTGATACTGGTACACTAATTAGCTATATGGAGAAATCATATGACCGCGACTCCAATCTAAAATTACCCGGTATAACAGAATCTTATATGGATAAAAACATTATACAACGTTTAGTAAAGGCTTGGAGCTCGGTTAGACAGCGAGACTCCACTCGCACCAAGCTTAATTTTGAGTTACCCTTAGCTGTTGGATTTGATGCTATTCACAATTTGCTGACGGAAAATACTTGCAATTACCCTAATCAGCCCGAAACCGAGAATATGGTCGATGAATCAGAACTCGATATCTCAAAAGAGACTGCCTATGATACAGATTTCATAGTAATAGATACAGAGCAAACAAGCAGTTTAAGCCTGGAGCCAATTGCTACGTCTGGAAACATTCAGATTTCAGTATACGAAGAAGATTATACCAAAAGTAAAATAGACGAACCTAAACATAAGGCTAAGAAAAATACTGTTTCACCGTACATCACTCTTAGTACTGTCAATGAGAGTACGGGTGGTTTCTGCGTTGATTGGCCCCAAAATGATCAAGTCCCAGGAATTCAGATAGGTGAATTAATTGGTATCTCCAAAGTAGGACCGCCACTAACACATTCGTTGGCAATGGTACGTTGGGTTCAAAATGATGCAACCCAAGGTCTGAGAGTTGGCTTGCAGATAATAGCGAACACAGTAAAAGCCGTTTCCATAGTTGATAAGTCGCAGAAAAAATTTGTAATAGTCAAGTCTTTATTGATACCTATCACCAAAAGTACTGAAAAATTCTCAAATCTGATTACTCCGCCACTTATCTTAGACTCCAACATTGGCAAAAAAACGCTATTTATACGTGAACAAGATGGGGAAAAAAATATAATCCTGTTAGAAATCCTGGAAACTAACTCTGTGTTTACTCGTTTTGTATGTAAATATTAGCTTATATTTACCGCATTTTCGTAACTGCATATAAAGACGCAGATTGTGAATAGTGTTCAAGATAGAGGTAATAAAACTCACTAAATGTTACCGTATAATAGTCCCTTTACTTCTCGCCCACAATGTACGGAGGCAATGCGCTGTATTTACTAGGAGTAGAGCGCGACGATTTTCATGAGCGATGGCCTAAATACACTCACTGCTATACGTCTGTTAGTTCTTGGTAATTCAAGAGACCAGACCGGAGTTATAGAAAAATCACTACGGAATAGAGGCTTAGCAGTTCACTGTGCCCAAGCCTTTGATATGGAGGCCCTAGAAGGCAAACTAAACTCCCAAACTTTTGATGTTCTCTTGTGTTATGCCTTCGATGACAAAATTAATATTTATACAACCTTAGAAATTATTAATGACAAAGCATTGGATATTCCAACACTAGTTTTGTTTGGTAAGGGATTCCCGCGTCCAGAACTAATGCAACTTTTATATAGTGGTGTTAGAGATATTGTAGAAAAGGACGATCTAGAACACCTGCAATTGGTGATTGCACGTGAGGTAGGTGACCTAGAGCGACGCCGTGAACTAAAAATTGTTAAGCATAGATTGGTTGCGAGTGAGCAACGCTGCTTGGAACTAGTTGAAGGCTCCAATGAAGCCATTGCATTCTTTCAGGATGGTATGCACGTACATGCTAATCCTGCCTACTTACAGCTATTTGGCTTTAAAAATCAAGAGGATATGGAAGTAGTAACCTTGTTGGATATGGTAGAGAAATCTCAGCATAAGGCACTACGTGCGACCATAAAAAACCTAGACAGCGGTTTGGAACAGCAAGCCACTATGGATATACGCTGCTATCACCAAGACGGTTCTGTACTAGATCTAATCATCCTAATAACCAAGGTTGAAATGGAAGGTGAAGCTGGGTTACAAATTACCGTTAGAAACCGTTTTCCCAACTTAAGCCTAAAAACACCAGACGTTCCAACCACCAAGATGGCGTCGCCTGTGTTATTCCCACCGCAGGAACAGCCACTACAGCTACCGAATGAAGATCAATACGAATCTGTTGATGACCTGCTAGAGGCTTATGGGCTGGGCGGCATGCCGGATATCCCAGTAATTCCGGTCGTGCCAGCTCTACCTGTAACACCTTCCCAAAAGGCGGAAACTCAGCCAACAATTGATTCCAGTCAAGAAGATAACAAGAACATTTTACTAATAGACAACTGTTTAGCGAAAAATGATTTTGTCCTGTTCTACAATGCAATAATAAATCTTCATGGAAGTGGAACTAAGGAAAATTATACCATATCGGTAAGACTCAAGGATGATTACAACCGTAATATACCGCTAGAATCGGTTATAGATATTGCAATTAAACACAATAAAATTATTGAAATAGAGCGCTGGGTTATCAAGCGTGCTATTGCAGAACTGAGTGCACAGCGCCAGGATGGGTACCGCTCTGGCTTTTTTATTACCCTATCAGAGGCATCCATTTTAAACAAAAATTTATTACTATGGATCGTTGATTATCTAAGAGAATACGATGCGCGCGGCAGCTGGGTTACCTTTCAAATTAAAGAAAAACACGCTAGAAATAACATCCAAGCAGTATCTAAACTTATAGAATCCCTCAAAACCATCAGATGTCGGATCGCGATCGATCAATTTGGCCTTATGTCTAACAACGAAGGGCTGCTAAATCAAATCGAAACTGATTATGTCAAGTTAGATGCGTCTTTTATAGAAAATATACATATTGATCCAAAGAAACAAGAAGAACTTTTTCAAATGAATCAGATTCTAATGCGCCATAATATCAGTACTATAGTTACAAAAGTACAAGATATGAATAGCCTACCCATAATTTGGAATTTAGGAATAGCCTATATAGAAGGCCCATTTGCGCATGAACCAACCTCTAGTATAAAGATATCATAGCGTAAATCAGATCTTTAATAATACTTAGGAAGTATTGATATATGCGTTATCATAACCACTTACCGTGCCTATAATGTATAAAACAGATAGGAACCTCTGGCTACCCATTGTTCCCAGGTGTTAGCGGTAGGGATACAACTAGGGATACTCCAGAATCCTACAAACCATGATCATACTAATACTATATTGCAACACGCACGCATAGAATAAACGCCATCCAAAATTGTATTTACAAACGTTTATCGAAATAAATATCACATTAATTGCTTAATTAACCTGAAAGCTTAATAAAAAATTCATAACAATATAAATTTAATAAGAATATGAAAAAAAATCAAGTACACCATTTGCCAAAATCGACAAGTGGAGTCATCTATGTTTGAAGATTTAAATGTGGACAAACCTTTGAACCTAGAGCGTCCTAAAAGTGCTAGAGAAGCTTTTGTTGAGTACAGTACCATGGAATGTCAACGTCGCCAAGACTCTAATGCTGATTTCAATCAACAATTATTTGATGAAGCCGTAGATCTAATAATTCGCAAATTACAACGCTTGGAAGACGAGGGACGTGCGTGATTATTCAAAGCTTGATGGCAGAAAACCTATTAAAGTATCGAAAATTAAAATTGACCAACTTGCCGGCCGAGGGTATAATAGCCATAAGCGGTTGCAATGAATCTGGCAAAAGCTCCATCGGCGAAGCCATTTGTTTCGCCTTGTTTGGGCGTACTTTTGCGGTTCCTGCCGAAGAAACTCAAAAATTAATTCGTTGGGGTGAAAGCTACTGTTCAGTTGCCGTAAAATTAAACCTTAAAAGTGGTAAATACGTTCTGACTCGTTCTCTGGATCGTGACCATAACCACACCGCAAAATTAGCCAAAACCGACAGTCCCAATGATCCCATTGCACGAGGCAATACCGCAGTAGCTACTGCCATGCATGATCTTACGGGCTACAATTTTGAATCCTTCGTAGAATCATTCTATCTAGCTCAAAGAGAAATTACCACGCCTAATCCTCATAGTCAGGCCATTTACACAATGGCTGGTATTGAGCCTTTAGCAATATGCCTACGTGAATTTCAACAAGATCAAGACCGAGAACAGGTAACGACAAAAAATCTAGAACAGCGTAAAGCTGAACTAGAAAAACAAATAGATGATTTAGGTTTTGATAGTCGTCAAATCTACATATTGGAGACAGATCAAGCCGATCTGGTTAGCCGCGAGCAAGATATAAAGAACCTGCAACGCAAATTATCTGAAGTAGCCACAGACTATCAACAACAGAAAACAGCCCAAAAGCATAATTTAACTATTAAAAAGCTCTTATCTAGGATACGCACATTAGCCTTTCTAGTAGCAACTATCAGCGTGGGCAGCTGGGGTCTTTTAAATATCGAACCCCAGAATTCTACGTTACTAACATTTATCTCTACTCTTTTAAGCAACTTATTACCAACTTCATGGTTAATATATGGCATTTTGGCTAGTATATGTATTTTTTTTATAACTTGGTTGGGTATTGCTATACTAAATAGACGTGAGTTGATACTTTTTGACCTAGGACAAAATCTTGCCGATATCATAACCAATCTAGACAGCCTAGAATTTAGTCTGCCCAAAAACTTAAGAGTTACACTAAATTCTGAAACAGCACCGAAAAGATCTAATAAAAATAATTCAGAACGCAATCAATTACATCAGCAACTCCCAGAAGGTCAATTAGGCGTAGACGAGATAAAACACATTACCGATAAGTACCACACCTGGCTTGAGCAAATCCTAGCCCGCTTGCGCAAATATCATGATGATCTGCGTCGCCAAACCGTCAGTGAACAGGAGCGTCACCAGGTTTACAATCGCCTAACCAGCATGGTAGCAAATCTAACTAGTGAAAAAGCAGCAGCCAATCACCGCGAGCAACTACGCCAAGAAGCAAGTAAGCTATTGCAGGGGGCTACGCGGCATGTTTTACACCAGTTTAATCGACATTTGCGTGGTTTGGCTAGCCGAACCCTTCCACTATTTACGGAAAATAGATATCAACATATACAAATAGATAATGATCTAGCAGTGCGCGTTTTTTCTAATGAAAAACGAGATTTTATGGATCTAGGCGAGGTTTCAAGCGGAACTCAACGCCAAATGATGCTAGCATTGCGCCTCTCACTGTCGCAACAACTTGTAGATAGAGTGGTACGTGGTAAACAGTTTATATTTTTGGATGAACCATTTGCTTTCTTTGATGAAATTAGAACTCGCAATACTATCATTGCTTTACCAAAATTAAGTGGCGAAATATCTCAGATTTGGATTGTAGCCCAAAAGTTTCCAGAAGATATTGAATTTGTGCGTAAAATTGAATGTCGCCGCGAAATTGATGAGCATTTAAATGATAATGCCTTGCAAATAGAATAAACCACAAGGAAAATATACATGCGGCGCCTATACGTGCTAGTGCCAGATACACAAAGCTGCAAAGATATAGTAGAGCAACTTAAAACATTCGGTATTTCTGAACACAGCATGCACGCTATAGCAGGCTTATCTAGAAATCTCAAAGGCTTGCCAAGTGCTAGTATTTGGCAGAAAACCGATTTAGCACACGGTATAATTCTAGGCGTTACACTAGGAGGCTTGGCAGGATTTACCGGCGGTCTGTTAGCCATGTTCTTTCCACCAGCTGGCCTAAAATTTGGCCACCAAGGTATGCTAATAGCCACAGCCGCCGGATTAGTTATCGGGGTACTCACTCATGCTATCCTAGGCAGCCACAAGCACAACCATAGCCTGGACCGGTTTCGGCCCGAGATGCGACGCGGTTGGATATTACTTATGGCTGATGTACCACATCGTCAGGTGGAGGATATAAAAACCAGCATCCACCAGCAACACCCAGAGTCCAAGATAGAAATAACCATGCCTAGACTCTAAGCACAATAAACCTACACTACTACAACTAAAGTGCTAACATCAACATAAGTAATCAGTTCGTCAATTTGACTGTTGGTCAGAGCCACGCACCCTTGGGTCCAATTGCTCATGGCATGCAGCATTGCGTTGCTGGTACCTAGGCCGTGTATACCAATATGCCCTCCCAAAGGTGTATCCTGTGGTGTTTCTTCGCCTTCACGCCAAGCATTTCGAATGCGTTCATAATCTTCTCTGCTAATCATGCCGTTACGCAAGGCGCGTTCAACCTGAATGCGGCTGGGATAATCAAGCTCCATAAATATATGGAATTTACTTGTTCGATCAATCCTACTGATGCGAAATCGCCCAATCGGTGTCTTCTTGTCACCGCGCACCCGATCCTCAGCTGCCCCACCCTGTCCTATGGAAATTTGCTCAAAGCTTATCAACTTTTGGCTCCCCCGAAATACTTCTAGCACTAACTTTTTGGTATCAACTAAGATCCAAGTTGCCTCACTAGGATGAGGGGGTATTTGTTGATCTGCCACAGCAAAAATTGCTGTCAGGCATTCTACAATGAGCAAAACTATTATCGAATATGGGCGTTGTCTGTTTAAAAACATATTTGCACTAATACCTGGAAATATGAGCCTAAAACTGTATACTAACTTTGCCTAATTAAAAAACACCATTATAATGCATAGGCAACCTACTCACAATGTTTTAGGACTTACGCAAAATATCCCTAATGGGTTAAAATAGGCTAGTTAATCACCTGGTTAAAAACTGGTAACAATAGTTGTGAAGAAAACGGTAACACGCCTCGATTACTGTCAGTATCTACTGGTTAGCCAAATTAACTATACGCTAACCAACTTTGCTGACCACTGTGCTTCATTCAGCCAC
>JXSN01000005.1 GCA_001276605.1 Achromatium sp. WMS2 | reverse complement strand
GTTTAGCCTCTGGTAGTAGGGATCACAGCATCAAATTATGGCGGGTGGCGGATGGGGCGTTACTGCGAACTTTAACTGGCCATGAAAATGGTGTAAACTCGGTAGCCTTTAGCCCGGATGGCTTGAGTGTAGCCTCTGCTAGTAATGATAAAACCATCAAACTATGGCGGGTGGCGGATGGGCAATTGCTGGCTACCAGTTATGGGTTTTCTGCCGATAACCCCCAAGATTATATAACCATTAGTCCCGAAGGCTATTTTATGGGCAATCCAGAACGGATGAATTATGTGCAAGGTTTGGAAACTTACCCGGAGTTGCGGGAATATTATTATCGGCCTGTGCCGTTGGGGGTAGGACCTCACCCCCTGGCCCCTGTCCATTGGTGACCTCACCCCCTACCCCCTCTCCATTGATGGAGAGGGGGTTGGTAGGACCTCACGCCGTCATTCCGGCATGGATTGCCGGAATCCAGAAGCCAGGGACGAGTTATTGGTGCAATGCCCGTTGGTTATTGCACCTTACTTCCTCTATCCGTCATTCCGGCAGGGAGTACAGAAAAGGTACGTAATGCGTACCCTACCTGGCTATAACAATACTTATTGTTTGATCCTTCTTAAGAGGCCTTAATGCAATATTAGTCGTAATCAGTCTTGAGAACGTGCCATATGGAAGATCGTAAAAGTTTCGCGGCAGGCTGCACCACCAAGGCAACCTAAGATACGACCGCCACTTGCTGCTACTGGTTGATTAGATTTAACTTTAGAATAATTGCTATCATTCCCAGTACCAATACCCTTTTGTACTACCCTTTGTATTTGATCATTACCTAACAAGGATTGCTGATACATTGCCATTAAATTGTCAAGTGGCTGCTCTGAAACAATGGTATGCATGATTTCTAAGCCTACTTTATCATCTAGGAAAAAATGTTTGTTCAGATTCGGTAAAACAAAGGATGTTCCAGCAGTTAGATAATTGGCATGTCCAGAATGACTAACTAACTCTTTTAATTCCCCATAACTATCAAAATGGAAAATATACAAATATATATTTTTATTCGCAGTTACCTCAATGGTAAATTTATCACCACTATGTAGGACTGAATTGTTACTTAAAATATGAGTTTTACCGTTACCTTGAGAATCACTATAGCGGTAATTGAGTATAATATCGCTAGTGGGAGTAGTATTCTGTGCGGCTGTGGGTTGGGCATTAATGCTGAAGCATGTGGTATTTGATGGACAAAGACTCATTCGCCCTTTAGGTTCACTTGTTGCAAACACATCAATGGATAGCCCTGAGAAAGCTAACATAGTAGCTATAGTAATCAATATTTTATGAATTAACATTAGGGTAAAGTTCCTGAGTTAAGGTTGAAAGTGATGTTAGTTGGGTTAGGGGGAGTGGGTTTAGAAATAGGGGGACTCCAGGTGGCATGTTGATAATCAAAATTTAAACTATGATTCATTAACGGCCCATCTAGTAATGTAATCAGCCGCTTAGTAGCGGCCTCAACCTGTAATGTATTGGGGTTACTAGATTCCCTTAGGGTGTTAATATGGGTATCCAACATAGGATAGGTGCCTGGTGACATGATAAGTAGATATAGGCGCTCCGTACCAAGCTCGTTATCTAGCTCATAGCCCTCATTTGCACTTGGTAATATGTAATTGGTATTGGCCTCGATATCGCCGGTATATAAGGGGTATAATTTATTCATGGCATAGCGTTGTAGCAAATATACACGAGCGGCTGTTATTGGTTTTAACTTTATTTGGCATTTACCTCCACTATGTAAGACCATATTGTTGACAAAGGGTTTGTATTCACCGTCATCAGCTGCAGTATTACTTAATGGGGGTTTGTATAGTAATTCTGCTTTAAAAGCTACTGGATCAAGGCTCTCGGCAGCGATATAACTAGCACATCTATTCCACAGCACAGTATTTGGTGAGGGAGCGGTGCAATTGGGTTGGCAAAAGGATATGTGGTATTGCTGGCAAATATCCATTAATTTGACGAAAGATAGGTCATAGAACCAGGATATCCAGCCTATAACAAAGATGATTAAAAATAAGCTAACTTGTAACGGTAATAAGTAACTTGGTTTATCACTATTGTTAATGGTCATGATTGTTTATCATCTGCTATGGTAATCAAAATTTTCAGCAATTCTCGGCCATCTATCAATAAGCATATGAATCACAGGAATGCATTTTATCAAAAAAGACAAAAATAGCAACTGTCTGTTACGTCACTTTGCTGCATTTCTTGATCGGAAAGCGCGTCTGGGAGCGCGGGCGTCTCGCCGGCTATTACAGAAAAGGTACGCAATGCGTACCCTACCGAGCTCCATTGATGGCGAGGGGTTATACGTCACCTCATCCCGTCATTCCGGCATGGATTGCCGGAATCCAGAAGCCAGGGATGGGGTTAGTATGAGTTTCCTTGCTTACTGGGCTTTGCTGCATTTCTTGATCGGAAAGCGCGTCTGGGAGCGCGGGCGTCGCGCCGGCTATTACAGAAAAGGTACGCAATGCGTACTACCGGGCTACCGGGCTCCATTGATGGCGAGGGGTTATACGTCACCTCATCCCGTCATTCCGGCATGGATTGCCGGAATCCAGAAGCCAGGGATGGGGTTAGTATGAGTTTCCTTGCTTACAATAGGTACGCGATGCGTACCCTACTGGGCTCGCCATCAATGGAGAGGGGGCAGGGGGTAAGGTCCGAGAGATAGGCAGGGGTGAGGTAATCTTATTTTACAAAGCTTGTAGGAATCACAACGGAGGATACTATGTATCAACAATCTAATCTTAATAGATTATTATATTTTACACTTTGGTTGTTATTAGCCTTAATCATTCCGATTAGTGGCATGGGAGCTCCCGAGAATATTTCTACATTGCCACGGATGGCGTTGGTTATTGGTAATTCAGATTATCAATCAAACTTATACAATCTGTCTAATCCAGTTAATGATGCTGTAAGCTTAGCGGCGGAGTTAAGAAAGTTGGGTTTTGAGGTAACGGAATTGGCAAATCTTACCAAAGCCGGTATGGAAGCTGCTATTAATGATTTTGCTATGCAGTTGTACGACAAACAAGCTGTGGGGTTGTTTTATTTTTCTGGTCATGGTATGCAGTATCAAGGACAAAGCTATCTAATTCCAGTAGATGCTATGGAGGGCTTAAAATTTGCGCAGCAGTTACGCTATGCAGCAGTTGCGGAAAGTTGGGTGTTAGATACTTTAGGCGCGGCTAATAATAGCTTGAATATAGTGCTGTTGGATGCCTGTCGTGATAATCCTTTAGCCACTAATATCCTTGGGAATAGGGGAAAATTAAAAGCCGGGCTGGGGGCGTCTAGTAGCCCGCCTAACAATTTTATTATTAGTTATGCCGCCGCTGCTGGGGAAGCAGCTAAAGATATTAGTGATGCCGCCGCTGCTGGGGAAGCAGCTAAAGATGGTGCTGGTTCCAATTCGCCGTATATCGTAAACTTATTATCTGCTTTACGCCAACCGGGTTTGACTATTGAGTCGGTATTTAAACAGGTGCGTAAAGGAGTTATGGTTGAGACTAATATGGTGCAAAAACCGCAATATTACAGTGCATTTTCGGATGAGTTTATCTTTAATCCTGCTGTTACTTTTGAGGTTCGTGGTCATTATCATATACATTCTGATGGTACGGTTACGGATACTCGTACCGGTTTGATGTGGAAGCGTTGTGCGGAGGGGCAAACCTGGACCAGCACCACTTGTTCTGGAAATCTTACACAAAATACCGGTATGACTTGGTATAAAGTTATATCCAATGGTCAGCAAAAATCCTGGCCAGCCTTTGCGGGGTATATTGATTGGCGGGTGCCAACAAGAGAGGAGTTGCGTACTTTGGTGTATTGTAGTAATGGTACGCTTCAAGAAACGGCTTGGGATAAAACCTGTAGTGGTAAGGGATGGGATGTTGATAGTGATAGTTATACAAGGCCAACTATTGATCAAGTGGTTTTTCCCAACGTTCCTTGGGGATCTTGGTTCTGGTCGGCATCTGCGTATGTTTCCGCCTCTAGTCTTGCGTGGGGCCTGGATTTCGCTTACGGCGACGGCAATTGGCTTTATAGATCGTATGCCGGGCAGGTCCGCCTGGTGCGGGTTGGTGGGGTGCAATAACCAACGGACATTGCACCAATAACTCGTCCCTGGCTTCTGGATTCCGGCAATCCATGCCGGAATGACGGGTGGTTTTCAACTAGAGGATTTAATATGGAAGCAACCCATTAAAATTCTGAAACATAAGCGTAGGGCAATAAGTATATTCCGCTACGGCTTAGACTACTTGAATCGAATTTTACTTGTCCACATAAACGATTCAAATAAATTTATTTCTGCTTTAAAATTGCTTTTTAGTGATGTTTTATTGCTTTAGTTGTAATCAACTGTCTTTATCGTTTTTGAGCCTAGATTTAATGCAATGATTCAATTAACATATACTTTTAATGGTTAATGTCATGTACAAAGGTTGGCTACGACGATTGGCTTAGGAGGATATTTTTGTGTCTGTAGGCCATACTACACCACCGCCAGTTGCGGTAGCTTATGCCCTTCCCAAACAATTTAATATTTTGCGCTTGGATATAGAGCTGCGTGCACTAGAGCAGGTCCATTTGCCAGAATTTGCTGGTTCCACGGTGCGGGGAGCCTTAGGTCAAGCGTTGCACAGAATTGTGTGCTTATGTAATAACATAAAGTGCCAAGATTGTGCTCTACAACCTGCTTGCTGGTATGCAAGATTATACGAGCCGGCTCCTGTCACCCGCTGTCCATTGCTACATCAGGGCTATACGGATGCGCCGATTCCGTTTGTGCCCGAAATTGCTTATGCTGGTAATAATCTCAGTCCCGGTATGTTATTTAAATTGGGATTAGTATTGTTTGGTAAGGCGCAAGCGGAGGCAATACCGTTTTTGATACAGGCGGTGGAGCGCCTAGGGGCCTTTGGTCTGGGGCGGGGGCGGGGTAAATTGGAACTGGTGGGGTGGTCTGTGATTGAACAATGGGATCCCGATCCATGGCAACCTCCGGAGTTGTGTACCACAGTCAAAGTTATTTTGCACACTCCACTGCGGTTGCGGGTAGATAATCGTATTGTGAGTCCGGAGCACTTTGAATTTCGGCCATTTTTCATGACGTTACTACGAAGATTGTCTCTTTTAACATGTTGTTACGGAAATACGGTGTTGGAGCTAGACTTTAAAGGGTTAGCGCGCCAGACTGCGCAGGTGGTCGTGACAGAGCGCAATTTAAGGTGGTTGCAATGGGCGCGGTATACCACAACCCAGAAGCGATATGTGGATATGGACGGTTTGATTGGTGAATTTTATCTAGATTTATCTAAAGCGCAAGAATTATACCCGTACCTTTGGGTTGGTCAGTGGCTCCATGTGGGCAAGGGCGCTAGTATGGGAATGGGAGGTTATAGTCTTTGCAAATAAATATACTTTAACTCCACTTTAAATTTTATCTATATAAACTTAGAAGAGCTTAAACATAAGCTGGACTGCTCCCACGCTCCGGCGTGGGAATGCAGACTGGGGCACTCATGCGCCCCTTATATCCAGTCTTATGCAGGGAAAACGTTCGAACCCTTACCCCATTTTTTTCGCCCTCATAAATCAACAAGTTACAACGCAAAAAATCAATCTTAAAAAATGCCAACAGTTAAGTTATTTTCCCATATCCTTTTGAGAGCCAGTTTAGAGATTTCTCCTTGATTTTATTGAATAAAAAAATCACTTAGTTTTTTGTAGGTGTAATGCCTTCTCAAAAAGCACCAGCAAATTCATATGGTTATAACATAATTCAAAATAATATTACAAAGAAAACATCTGGTTATACTTAAGCGCAATTTCAGGCAGAAGCTGATGAAGGAATTTTAATCCTTGCGCCCAAAAATAGCAACTCAAGCTGTAGTGCGATTAACCTCACGCCATCCCAACCACAGCCCTAAATACCCCCTAATCAGCCGGCAACTCAATTTTAACGATTTTCCAATTATTCCCACCCAAATGTTCCAGGGTAAGATTAGCTTTTAACTTACTATTTTTCAACCGTTTACGAGCCGCATCATCCGGTAAAGATCCTAACAACTTATCTTTATCCTTAGCATCACTAAAGGCCCGATTCACCCCCTGAGTAGCAGTAATAACACCAGTGTTCTTTTGGAAAGTTAGGGTTACCCGCTCCCAGGTTGTGGAATCCATAGGCGCCAGAACCACCGCCGTATTTGAAGCCACAGCTGCGGTACTTGCTGGTGGCGCAGTAGCTACCGTCGTTCTCTTACCAGTCGGAATCGAAACATAACCAGCTAATGTCAAAGCCTGTTGTTTCGCTTTTTGAAATTCATTACCTAAGGACGGTATTAACATCATATGCTGTAATTTACCTGGAAATTTTGCACGCTGCGTCGTATCCGCCATTGCCACCAAGGCCTGTACTTGCGCAGTCGTACTCCAATCAGTTCCCAACGCCTTCCGCATATATTCCTGAAATTTTACTATACACAACTCCATGCTCGGCGGTACTTTAGCACCAGTATTATTGGGAATAATCCGACTCTGTGCAGTATCCAACTTCACACTTAACTGCCCAAAACCAAACGCTTTCCCCATGCCCAAACCATGCCTACAGTTGGGATTACCTCCAAAATCGATAGCCCACAACAGTGCTCCCAACTCCTCAGGTTTAAGATTGTGAAAATGCACACTGCCACTAAATTTACAACCTTTATCCAGCGTATGAAGGCGTACCTGTACCTTACGATTTGTATTCTGATCATCATTTAAAGTTTGCACCTGAATTTCCGAATCAAGATGCACCGGATAGCGCTTCCACCCTCTAATTTGCGGCGCGCTATGCTCTTGAGTCTGTAAATACGTAGCATATTGCGGTTTATTCCCAGCCAATTTCCAATCGGTAGCACTAGCATGTTGCTGAATGTAATTAGGAAAATAGGTAGGCTTAGGGCTATTGAGAATGGTGTCCGGTTGGGTACTTACCGTGGGTTGGCCAATAGCCTTGGCCATTTCAAACCAGACGCGGCTTTTGAGTGAATTTTTAGAATCTGGGCTTATATTGCCAAATAATAGATTAGCAAAGTCATATCGTGCAAAATCTACATGCTCATTGGCAGTATGTCGAATCATGTCGTAAATAGAAAAATCACCCGCTAACTTCGGCATATAAGCCAAACCAATTTGCAGTTTAATCTCGGAACGGATATAAAATACTGGTACCTCCCGCCGCTGCCAAAAACGTGCCTTCCAGTAGTTAGGCCATGGCATGTCTGGTTTAGCCGCCTCATCGCCGTGAATGAATAGAAAATCCCGCCAAGCCGCTGCATCTACTTCATGAAGAGCAAAAGCTTTCTCTTCGTTACGAGCATAAAATATGAAATCCTTATATTTTCCATGCGACCATTTACCATTACGATCTTGTCTATCATTTTTACTATCGGAAATCTGAGTAGTAAACACTGGATAGCCAATTGTAGAACCAGAACCTATGGCCTCAACACTTTCACCATTGATATGTATTTGTACAGCTAGCGGATTAAAAATTCCACGCTTATCACATAGGTCTTCCCACTTATTGTATTTTTCCTTGATCTTAGCTCCCCTTCCAAATACAGGTTTAGCTAGTCCCCACCAACTTTCTAAATCACGGTGATTTAAACGTACCATAGAACAGGGCACAATCTCTGGTTCGCCAGTTTGGCTTAAACGCAAAAATCCAGTTTGTACCCGATCACGTACCCGACTAGCATAGGATTCAGCTACATACTTACAGGAAATATCCCGCAAACCGTAGCGTTTATCATCTACTATGGCCATTTTAGAAAAGGTAGCTATTTCCAATACAGAGCGGACCATGCCCCTGATACTGGACCCTGGAATCGCATATTGCTTATCTGGAGTTTGAAATGCTGCAACCTCACCCGGTTTGTCAGCAGTCGCAATACTTTGGTTACCACCTACCAAAAGCGGCGCATGAGTATTTAGCGTAAATACCAGCTCCCCAGAAAGTCCATCCTCCAATGGCACGTCATGAGATACCAAATTTGCCCACTCTGGTGTCACCACCTGATCTGATAAAGGAACAAAGTTATACGGTGAATCAATAATATCCTGTGATTGCGGCTTACTTTGTCCATCTTGACGACTGTTGCCTTGCCCCTGTCGAGAATGGCCGCTCGCTGAAGAGCCAGGGTTGCGTTGTGATTTTGCCATATCAGTTTCCTTGGTTATTCTGTAACAATGCTATCAAAACAAGCAGTCACGGGAACCATGCCCTGGGTGTTAGCAAGCTCCCAATACCGACGATAATACAGGAAACCGCCGGGGGCACGGTGAATTACAAGCTTTACAATATCAGCTAGATATTTGGTACCAGATACGGGCGTAAACTTAGTAACCAACCAACTGCCAGCACTATCGTAGCGCACGTGTACCGAATGCCCAGCTGCATCCGATATCTCAGCATTCAACAGCAAACCCGTATCCTTATTTAGTACCGGCATTGCCTCTCCAGTGCGCATTACTTGTATATTGGACTGAAATCCAAACCAACCGGTTACGGGGTGCATGTGGATTAATTTCTCCATAACCGCAGGCGCCGTTGGCAAACGCTCGGTGGTTACAGTCAAATCCCAAATATTTTTATCCAAGGTCGGTAAACCATGGACTGCGGACAATGACTGGTATAGTTTAAGTATTTCCTGTAGCTTCATGATGCTGCCCTCTTAGTATTGGGTGCAACGATATTGGGGATAAATTGGCCGCCATCTGACCAAGTGACAGTACCGGTAAATAGTCCATGGCCTTTAGCCATACCAGACCCTAAACTCAAACGTCCCTGACATAGATCTTGCAGGGCTAATTGCAACGCATCACGGGCGGTGGCGCCGATGCCTTGGGTATCAATAATTATCTGCATTTCTATCGGCTTATGCCACACCAATTCTTCAGAAAATAGCATATGCTCGCGTACTCCACCGGTGAAACGGTCAACAGCATTGTGCATCATGATTTGTATATCATTAGGGGTGAAAGCAACAAAGGCATCGTTCAATAATACACGCCCAACGCGCCCGACAGCCATGCTATTGTCATGGCCTGCAAAACCGAATAATTCACGTATTTCTGGATCATCTTCTTTGGCATAGTTTGTCAATTTGTCTACTGTAGCCCACCGTCCAGCGCGACAGTTGGCATGAAAGGCAACTCGATGGGCCAATGCTCCCTTTACCGAAGATGCTGGTACCAATAAATTTGCTGCCGTAAATTTCCCAATATTATTTTCCCAAACAACCCGTTTTTCTAGCTTAGGCAATATATCCGCGAACTTACCATTTAGATCTATTTGGTTTGGATGTTCCCCTTGACCAATACGCCAAAAGTCGCGTGGGGTCAGGTGCAGGATTGCGGTTACAAAGCGTTCTTCCTTGGCAACATCTATAGTTTTTGGTACTAGCGCAGTTAGCCCTTGGGTCGACCCAATGCTCCGCGCTAAACGCGTAAATGCATCTCGTTGTTTAGTATCGGTAAGATCAAAATGGCCCGTATGTGCTTTAATCAGCTTTAATGCTCCCAAGCCAGCATGGGTATTACCGCCTAAACGAAATAAGGGATGTTTGAGTAAGGCTAACACCTGTTGCCAGTATGGATCGGAGTTGATAGCACTCCATAATACTAATTCTACGCTAAAACGATATCCAGCAGGTAAAACAGTACGATCAAACTTGCCGCGCTGATCTATTACGCCGCGATGGCTAATACGTACCTGATCCCGATGCACTGGAAATTCACGTTCTGCCAGCGCAGCTTGCAATAATGGATCCTGAATATTGCCGTATCGCAAACCTTCGATGGGTTGACCATGGCTGTCCTGAATATAGCCCCAAGATACCTGTAATTTGGAAAAAGCACCAGTATCCTGCTGTTGAAATCCAAATACCTGGTGCATATCCTCTTCAGTGAATAGCTCCCAAAATAGGTGTCGTAATACTCCAGCGACAGCAGATCCTGGTAATGTGGGCAGGCCATTGACGTCGCGGACTAAAACGGTATCAAATACTCCATCGGTGCCGCCAGCGGTTATGGACAACGGGGTAGCGGTTTCCAGAGTGAGACGGGCTACATAGTAGTGATTTAAGCTTGGTATCATATTTCTTCCTATTACTTCAGTTTTTTCACCAATAACCCACTAACGTCTTCGCCCGAGGCCTTGCAAGTTTTGTAGCAGCGAGAGTTTCCGTGGTCTGTATTGGCATCTACCCGTTGGCCAGCAACAATCTCCGCAAATGCAGAAGCGATAAGTTCTTCACCACTCATGGCATCACGTAATGAGGCAGTTTTGGCCAAACCCCGTTGCGGTTTTAATTTGGCAGCAGTGTTGCCAAATAAAGGTCGGTAAATGCCGTTGGAGCATTGCGCAACATCCAAGCCTGTTACACCATGATCTTTAAGTGTGCTGGTACAAGTTGCTCTAACTTCTTTACCAGCTTGGTGCTGCTGCCAAGTCATAGCCTCGACGATTTTGCTGGCTTGGGCAGTTACTGCCTTGAATGTACGGATCACCTTAACTTTGAATTTGGGACTGATCCACATCGCGTGGTCATATACCATGTCCTCGGTGACATAGGTGCCTTGCTTGTTACCGCCATTAATCACGCTAAGTGATTGATTTTGTTCCCGACCGGGAATTCCCGGTTTGGCAAGTTCCTCAATTAATTCAATAGTTTGCTTATTATGTAGCCATTCGTTTGGTGCATACCGTTTCTCGCCGCCGCTAGCCTGATGCAAATCGTTTAGGCAAAACCTACCTTGATCGTCCTGGCGAATGGCAATATCTTCTATGATAATAGGTAAATTCATAATTACTAATTTCAGTTAGTGCGCCCAAATATTGCGCGCTGGTTGTTAACTTGCTACTGTGTGGCGCCTAATGTTTCTGATTCCAAGCCATCAATCCCGCTATATTTAAGTCTAACGCTGGATCTGACTATTTGCCAATCAGCTCTGCAATTTCCAGCGAAGTTATAGTGGGTGATTTCATAACAAGCAAGGTATCCATAACGACCTCATTTGGGTTGCTTATTAGATGAATTAATTTTTGGTCGTACCACATCTAGTATCTCGCGTGCCAAGGTCTGCATAAAACGCGTATCCTGATTGGTATTAAATTGTTTCCGAATCCAGTCGCTAAATTTCTCTAAACCCTGCGGTGTCCAATACTCATCTTGCCAACCGGACATTGTTTCTTTACACGCACAGGAATTGCCTTCAAATAACCCGGCACCTAGTCCTCGGGAATCTCGTGCCTCCTTGGCTTTTGCCAAGACATTACCCCACTGGCTAGCGGATGGGCCAATTTCCACATCGTCGGCCAAGCCCTTGAGTATCCGCGCTGACCTTAGGCAGGCGCGATAATCTGAGATTAATTCTCGTACTTGTGTTGTAATATCGCTTCGCGTTTGCTGAGTGTATTGTTCACCTTCTAGCCACTTAACTAGAGCCGATTTATGTACTGATGGCGTTGGTTTTTTATGCTCAGTAACCGCTGATGCTGTCTCAAAATAGGGATGCTGATCTTGGTTGTGTAGCCAAAATGGATTAGGATCCACTTGCCCTAAGCCAACTTCCTGATGCGCGCCTATACCAGCTGCTAGTTGCGCTAATGTTTGCTGAGGACATGGTTCTGTTAATTCAAACGTCAGAACACTGCCTTGTCCAATTACTTGCCGCTCAAGATCTGGACTGGCACGGTGGGCATTCCATGTGGAATAGCGGCGAGTGCGGAGAAAGGTGCGGTCTAAAAGAAGTTGGCCCGGTGGGAGACCTAACCATTCTGGTTTAGGAGCAAAAGTCGGCTGCCCCTTGTCATCCAGAGCTGCTAGATCGGAAAGCAGCCATAGCGTAATATGTTTAGAAGTATGAGTTTTTAGTGGTTTAGGTGCCCAATCGCGTACTGTTACCGTGACACGACCATATTCCGCACTGCGGGAGCGTCCTAAATAAATTGGGTTAGTAAATACCTTGCGGAGTTTGGTGATTAGTTTTGAATCTACGCTAGCATCTGCTGTAATCTGGGACCGAAAGCGTTGACCGGCGGATATGGCTTCGTAACCAAATAACATTCCAGTACGAGCGCGGCCAGTATTAAAATCAATGCTGGTTTTCATCCGCAATCGCATGTCGTCCCGAGGTTGTAAGCAGGCCCCAGAATTGGTCACATAGCCGTTGCGGAGTTGTTGAGGTTGCTTGTTGTCTGGTAGTTCAGCCCCTAACCATATGTTTTTGGCGATAAATTGTTTGGTTGAATTGTGTTCAGTATAAATTTGTTCGCCTTTAACCTGATGCCAACACAGGGGTATAGGCCAAGCGGTGGTTTCAGCAGCACCTAGAGGTAGGCCATTGCTAAAACGCACTTGCCCGGAATGAAATAGGGTAAAGGCATCGTTAGTGCTTAATTGCGAGTATAATTGGGATGCTGCTGCCCCTAACAGGGCTGAACCGGGGATGTAATCTAGGCTTCTGTGGCCACCAATGGTCGCGGCGCGTTCACTAAATACGGCATCTTCTTCTAGGGTAAGGATAAGCTCAAAGCTTGGCATTATGCACCGCCTTCCAATGTGAGAGTTGCCCGTCCTAAGCCGCGTGTTCTATGAGATCCTACTGCCTGAACCAAGGGAAGTGCACGGCTGAGTAGTTTATACCAGTGTGGTTGTAAATCTAAATATTTGGCATTGGGGATCAGTTCAATTTGGGCGTAGAGGGTCAGAGGGATCACTAGTTCCATACCACGCAATGAGCTTTCTTGGGCAACACCAGATTTATGATCAATAGCTGTGGAAAAATAATTTCGATATAGGCCCGCAATAAGTGGTTGTTGCCCTATGAGGGCCTCCCGTTCTGCTAGTGGTAATTGTGCATCACTGAGTCGGAGTAAACCCGGCCAAGTTGCGCCACCAAAAGGACCAAATAGGCCTTCAGTAATCGTCGGTGCATTGGTCATCTGTTGGTTGGCATAGCCACCAAATTGTTCCCAACGGTATACGGCATCCCGCAGCAGTCCTTTGATGGTGCGTCCAGGTAGGCTCGGTAATTGGTGGATGTTGCGGTGGGTGATTGCATCAACTTGACTGCCACGGCCACGGCCAGTGCCAGAATGCCAGTAACTGGTTATTTCGATTTTTAATTGTGGCATGGGTTTAGTTCTCTATGGTCACAGTCGGTTGGCCATTGGGTTGACAGGTGTCGCCGGCGGCAGTGAGCATGATGACGTCGCCTAGGGGTGAACGGCGTAAATTTGATTTTTGAGTACCGGTATAGGGTAAATCGGCACTAGCTGGAGTTATGCCTAGGGCCAGGAGTAGTTTATCAAATTGTGCCAATTGTTTGGAGTTGCGCTCTTGCATTATTTCACGCCAGCGTTGGTAACGTCGTGGTGCCTGGTTTACATTGGTGCTGATGATGCCAAGTAGTTCACGAGTGGTGCTGTAGGATAGGTTGAGTGTGGTAAATAACGTGTGTAGGTGTAAGAGGTCGTCCAGTAGGGGTAAACCTTGCTCTGGTTCTAGGGCGTAACACTCTAGGGTATGCTGTAAGTTGCCGAAAGTCAATTCATGTTTTAGAATGTCAGAATAATTATCTACGAAATAGGTAGTTACCCTGTGAAATGAGAGGCTGGTAGGAATATTATCTTTATTTTGGGCTTTAGAACATTTTTTGGCGTGTTTGCATAGGTTTTTTGCTAACTCATGCAGTAAATGCAGGGGTTGGCTGGCTTTGGCATAAACAATACCGGCGCAAGCGGTGAAGCGGTCTGGTAAATCTGGTAATTTTAGTTGTTGTTTTAGAGTTTTTAGTTGGACATGACTTTGTTCTGCAAAGGCCATTAGGAAGTGGCGGGTGAAATCTAGTGCGAGGTCGGCACGGACCAGGATGGTCAGGTCGTCACCACCTAATACAATGGGGCGTGCTGGATATACTCCTTGGGTACGGTGGGGTTTTAAGACTGCCTCTGTTGCTAATTGGGCGGCCTTTTGGGTGGCGGCGGTGATTGCTTCGGAAAATTTACGAAAAAGGAGTATGTATTGCTCACGGCGTTGTTGGGCCACGGCGCTAAGTTTGATTAGTAGCTGCCCTAAGTCGTTGCCGTTGGTATGGATTATGGCTATGTTGTAGTCTTCTGCTAGAAAGGGGAAGTTTCTCTCATCGTCTTCTTCTCCAGCTTTTGGAGTTAGATTGAGAGGCCAATCGGTTCGGGAGCTTGTGGGGGCAAAGCGGTTGCAAAGGGCGGTACCGCGCCAGAATTTGTTGTCTAGTTTGCGTAAGGTTGCCGCATCTACTGGTTCGCCTTGTGGGTCAACGTTGGGGTCGAGTTTACGTGTTTTTTTGTACCAAGCGACGGCGGGTTCGCCAGTGCGGCGGCTGCGTTCTGCAGGAGGTGGGGCTTGGGGGATGCGGGCTTGGGGGATGTTGCGGGCATTGTGTAGTTGTTGGTGAGCTTGTTGGTATGCGGCATAGGCAGAGTCGCCTTGGCCTTGGGCTTGGACAAATTCTAAGTCTGGTGCGTATTGGCGTACGACTAGGGGCCATAAGACAGCAATGCGCTCGATGCTTTGGCGGTTGGTGCTAAATAGGTGCATGGCGCCACCACCTTGGCGGGAAAATTCTAGACCTGAGCCGGCGCGGTTGATAACATCGTTGAGGATGGTACCGGTTAGGCTTTCAATTAGTTCGCTGGCGCCGACTATTTCTTTGAGGCAGTTGGTGGCTAAAATGTAGGATTGGATGGATTTGGCTTCGAAAAGGTAGGCGTGGTAGGTCATAACATTAGTTGGTCCAGTTAAAAAACCTTATTTGGTATCGTGTAATCCAATAATTGTATCATAGTGGGGTAGGCTTAAACAAACGTGTTAGTCGGTTTAGGATAATAAAAATGAAATTGCTGATGGAATTAGAAAAGCTTTGGTATTTTGTAGGGCTTGGTGGCGTCTATTTTGGTGTTTATTGAGTGGTTAATTTGTTAGAGCATTGATATACACATTTTTTGTTGTTAACAAGCTTACCACCTATCACTTTAGTATATAATTGGAACTTATTCACCCTGCCCTGCGCAAAACAGTGACAAGGAAACTATCAATTGCGGTAGCCGTGGCTTTGCAGGCACGTACTGCAAATACAGCAGCTTGGGCTACAGTACTACCAATCGATACATGACGCGATGATATGCGTTTACAGTGGATTTCACGCCTTCTAGCAAATCCATTGTTGGACGCAGCGCAGATTATGGCTCCATTTGCCCGCCAACAATTAAGTGAAGCTGCGGCAAACGGCCAAGTCGTGGTACTCAGCATGGACCAAACAGAATTAGGAAATCGTTGTGCCATTCTCATAGTTAGCGTACGGGTAGGAGATCGAGCATTACCGCTAATTTGGGCAGTAGAAGCAGGTTCTGCCAATCTTGGGTTTAAATCGCAACAAGTGCTGTTGGAGATAGTCCGAGACTGGTTGCCAAATTCAGCTTCGGTTCTTTTTGCAGCTGATCGCTTTTATCCTTCAGCACCATTGTTTACTTGGCTTAAAGTGCATGGATGGCACTACCGGCCGCGTCTAAAAGGCAACCACGCTCTAGATGTAGGTTGTGCGGATATCACAAATACCAAAAAATTCGCTAGCGGTTTTACACAAAGCTATGCAGTAAGTGCCAGACTATCCGAATCTGGAATTGAGACCAACATTGGCGTATTGCACGAAAGTGGACACAAGGAACCATGGATCGTAGCAATGGATTGCATTCCAAATGCTGCATCTGTGCGTGACTATGGATTGCGCTGGTGCATTGAGCCAATGTTTTCTGATTTCAAAAGCCGCGGTTTTGGTTTGGAAGATACGCAATTACGTTATCCTGAACGGGGAGTCAGATTGGTTTTAATGATGGCTCTAGCTTTATACTGGTGTGTCGATGTCGGAGGCAAAGATACCAAGGAATCGCCTACACCATTAGAAAAAAAGGTAGCCAAATAACAAGATCCTGAACACTGGGTCTTCAATAAGTTGTCCGTTCTTGCCTGTCATGATTCCAGCGAGGTTTGAGAAAACCTCTGCGCTGTGCCTAAATGGGTAATCATCTACCAAAATTTGGTTTATCATTTTTTGCTGCTTTTAACTCTTCCGGATGAAAGTGATAGGTGGTAAGAGCTGAAAGTATCAACATCGACCGCCGCCTTGAGCCTGAACTAAGAAATTATAACTAGCGCGGTCAGTTTAGCGGCATGCGCATTAATACCGGAAAATCCAGGTTGAGGTTGCGGTGTTTTGGAAAATTTCTAGTGCCTAATCGGCTCAGTTTGCGACTACTATCCAAAATCTTTGACTGGCATAATGGTTACATTCAATATACATAATATAAATTTATTGAGATTTTGTTTAATAACCTGTAGAATCTGTTGATAAGCTTATGCGTAAATCATGGAGTACCCAGAATGCGTGGCTACAAAATTAGTCTCATCAGCGTTGGCATATTGCTAACTATATTTCTAGCATATAAAATACCGGTCTTTGCAGGGGCTGGGCGACTGACAATCGGTGGTATTGGTAGCGAAACCTTACAAATAATTGAAGACGCCAATAGTGCTGAAAAAAAGGCCAAAGCCGATGCCATAGCCTTAGCTGACAAGATTCAAGCCGAGGAAGCAGCCAGGGTTGTTGCTACCAGATCCCACACTAGCAGCGCGGTTAATCACCTGTTGGCAGTGGGTGCTGGCGCCGCGGCTGGTTTTTTCGCCTTTAACTTTATTACAACTGGCTCAATTAGCATACCGGTGACCGGAACCCTAGGTGCCGCCAGTGTTTCCAGCACTGCTGCTGGAGTTATAGGAACCGGAGCTGCCGCCAATACCACCACTGGTGTCAGCATGTATGCGATAACTAGCATGTTGGTAGGTGGTCTGGTTGGTGACTATATTTACCGCGCCATGTGGAGAAATTACAAATCAGCCAGAAATGTGCCAGCAGCAAATGGAGTGAACTAGCTGTAATTACTGTAACCTAAGACTCAGGCTGATCCAGATCGGGGTGGCAAGTGTTTAAACTGGACTTTGTTATTCAATTTAAGTCTACTTAACAGATAGAAAATAAGCGACTGCGGCTAGTCCTCAGTATTTTGGCTAGTCTCTTTAGGTATAAGTACCGTAGTACTAACCGGTTTAAATTTCACTTCTTGACAACCAGGCCCTGCAACCTAGAAAATACTCGGTCTTTTCTAGCAAGTACCCCATTATAATACTGGAGAACAATTTTGGCCAATACCGCGCAGGCAGAAAAGCGTGCCCGACAAGCTGAGAAACACCGTCAACATAATGCGGCAAGACGTAGTATGTTGCGCACATATATTAAAAAGGTAGTAAAGGCAGTCGAATCAGGAAATAAGGACCAAGCTACACAAGCTTATCAAGATGCTGTGCCGGTAATAGACCGCATGGCTAACCAGGGTCTGATTCATAAGAATAAAGCTGCGCGCCATAAGAGCCGCCTTAATACCCACATTAAAAATATGAGTGCAGGTTGAATCACAGGTCCTAGCCCCAACCCTGATAGGTATAGGGCGTTGTGAATGTACCAACCGTTAGCCTATGGTTAGCGGTTTTAAGACGACCCCTTATCCATCCCGGGGTTGTTGTACCAATATCCAGAGCAGGTACCCAACGGTGCAAACTTGGCTACGTTGGCAGTAAGTTCTGTGACAGATACTGGTGTGTTTGCATTCAAACCAGAAGCGAAAGCTTTGACTATCTCAGCCGTACCTTCAGGCTGGGGGCTGATACGCAGCACGTCAATATCCAGTTGTTGTAAATCAGCTAATTCTGGTAATAGATTGATAGGCAATGCGGATAGGGTTTGGATGCCATTTAAAACCAAAAAGGCCTTATCATCGCGGGTACTAAGCAACCGACCTTCCGGGTAGTCAATACAACAATAACCACAGTCATCCTTTGGTAAATTGCGGGATCGTGCTGTAAAACAGCGCGCTGAAAAGGCCAATGGCAAGCGCCCGAAGGCGATTATTTCTGTGGCTACCCCTGCTGGCCGCTGTGAATGCATCGCTTCCAAAGAAGCACGCGATAATTCCACGGGTAATACCCAACGCTGCAACCCCTGCTGGGCCAATAACCTTAAAGTTCTAGGATTATAAATGTTTACCGTGGGCCCGGCTACAAATGGCAGTCCCTGGGAGCTTAATATTTGGATGGCTCCTAAATCATTAGCCTCAACCAAAAACTGCCCATTATTGCAAATGCGTCTTAGGGTTAACAGTTCCGACTCGGCCTCTAACAACGATAAAGTAGATAGAACAACTTCTTTTCCCTTGGCAGCTAAAATATTTGCTATATTTAGCCAATCATCTACATTTAAACTACGGCGCTTAGAGCAGACGGTTTCACCTAAATACACATAATCAACAGGCCAAGTTGCTACTTCCGTGTAAAAATTTAATAATTGGTCACGGGGCCAGTAATACAACACGGGACCAAGAGCTAGCTTCATTGTCTACGCCTTGTAAAATTAAAAAGCTAATTTTAAAGCAAACCTAACTGTATAAACCAGTAATAGCAACTTATCTATCACTAATATTTATCAATAGCAGCTTAAACCAGAGTATAAATGAGCATACGCGCACTTGATGGTACTACACCAGATACGCCTTTTCCGAATCCATTGTGTTCCAATCTTGATGGTTTAGTAGCCTTTGGAGGTGATCTGAAGTGGCAACGTATAGTTACAGCCTATAGAAATGGCATTTTCCCATGGTATAATAAACCGCCCATATTATGGTGGAGTCCCAATCCGCGCCTAGTATTATTCCCTGATAAACTGCATGTTTCTCGTAGTCTGCACAAAGAGATCCGGCGCAATAGCGTATCTTGTACCATGGATAAAGCCTTTAACACAGTAATACATACCTGCTCTGCTAAGCGCCACCAAAATACTTGGTTATCCACGGAGATGATAAGTGCCTATGCAGAACTACACAGCAAAAACTTAGCCCATTCGGTTGAAGTATGGGATCAGACTGGAAACTTGGTAGGAGGATTGTATGGGATAGAGCTAGGACAGGTATTCTTTGGTGAATCAATGTTCAGCGCCCAAAACAACGCATCTAAGATAGCCCTGGTACACCTAGTGCAGTACTGCAAAGAGAACAACATTCAGCTCATAGACTGTCAGGTCCGCACCGAACATCTGGTAAGCATGGGTGCTGAGGAGATTACGCTTAAAAAATTTACGAAGACGCTAGCTAGTATGATTCCCAATGAGAGATTTACGACTGTATAAAACTAGCCGAATGCAACCGGAGGGGGGGCAAAACTGGAGCGGGAAACGAGACTCGAACTCGCGACCCTAACCTTGGCAAGGTTATGCTCTACCAACTGAGCTATTCCCGCTTGTAACAACAGGGATCATTATAAACCTTCTAAAACCACTGTCAAGCCTATTTCTAAAATTTTGCTAACCATATAATTTAAGCAGGAATAGGGCCTGATACACAACCTATGTCAGCAGGCATAAATCAGTTCAACCTCAAGGGCTGCCGTGCCAGGTTTTACCGCTACTGATTGGAATTTGCCCTATTATCATTGGGTTGCGGCGGATTCGATCTTGGGGTTAGGAGGTTGAGAATCGACCATCCATCAGTAGTAGCAACCCTAGTAACATTAGGCTTGTCCCAAGGGCCGCTAAGCTGGTACTGCAACCGAATCAAGTTGTCCACTTTGTCGCCAACAACCCTATCCGCTAATATGATGGCAGCAGCGGTAATTGGACCACCTGCTATGGCACCAGCAATTGGTAACGTAGAACTAACAGATGGTACTACTGTAATCATCTGATTATATTGTTTGTTTATCAAGTCGGTTTGGCCATGTATCACTATGGATGCGGCCGGGCCATTGATTTTGACACTGTCGGCTATAGCCATACCATCACGTAGCGTAAACCCACCCTTTATTTTATCAAAAACAAAGCCTTTACTAAAAATATCTCTAAAATCCAGGGTTAAACGTCGGAGTAATGTTTCAATACTCAATAATCCAAAGAGTCTGCCTACACCTGGATTAACATCTATGATTCTACCACTCCCCATATCAAATTGCAAATTACCCTCAAGCTGAGCCAACTGCAAATTTTGTGGCGCATCCGACCAATGCAGATCAGCACTAGCTTGCAAACTGGCTTCGTGCATGGCGCTGCTAAAACCTAGGCTACGTAATGAGCGTCCAAAATCAGCACTTGCGCAGCTAAGATGCAGATTGGTATCCTGAAATTTACTGTCACCGGTCCATGAACCAGAACCCTTGACACTAAGCCCCGATTCGGAATTTAACGATATATTAGTGATGTGCAAACCATTGGGTTCAGGAACAGCTTGAATCGCTAGTGTGCCTAATACTTGATCTCCAAGGACCAATCGCTCGATCTGTAAATCCAACCCGGAAGCAGCATGGGGATCGGACAGGGGTTGAGTTAAGCTAGTGGGATTACTGTTCAATTCAGTATGTCCCGTATCCGTTGTCTCCGGTTCTGATAAATCCAACTGCAAGCGGCTAAACTTAGCCAGGATCGGCCTAGATCTTGGAACCATGGGCACTTCAATCCAGCCGAATATGTTGGAAGCGGCAAAACTGGTATACCAAGAACTTGGTTGTTGGCTAAGCTTTACATTCAAGTTTTTAATGGAACTGTCCGTGGATAGATCAAGTTTATCAATTTGCACATCTGCTTGTACGCGTAATGTTGGGTTACTTGGTGCGGCTTCGCCTATAAACTGTTGATGCTGATTCAGCCAGGCAATCCAGCCAGGTATATCAACACGTGGTAAACGTCCATTTAATTTTAGACCAGATGACCTTGGATTGGGTGCTCGCGCTACATTACTTAAAATTTCACCGGAAACTAATTTCGGTGCTGCAGCATCTGCAAAACGTAAAATAGCTTTGATATCCCCATATCTAACAATAAGATCATGCGCCATATTCATAGGTATGGTGCCTTCTACGTATAAATCTGTCGGCATTGCCAAGTTTTTGCTTAAGGGTGCAGGTAGTTTAATTTCTACATTCCTTAAATCTGAAACTAATTTGTAGACCACACCAGACGGGGCTCGGTTATCCGTATCGTGGTTAATGATAAGCTGTAGCTGACTGGCACTGCGTCCAGCTACAAAATCCCATGGCCACTGTGGAAGAATAGTTTGCAATATGCTATAGGATAGTGGAACTTGCACATCGACGATGGAAGCGGCATGGCCACCAGGTTCAGATTGAGGGGTATCCACGTTAATTTTTAAAGCTTCGCCGCCAAATTTAGCACCGATATTTTGGGCAAATAACCCATCATCTGTAAAATGTAAATTTCCTACGATATCTGTTAAGTTCATACCCCAGGTCTGCTGTTTAAGAACCGCACCATCCCAGTAAATTTGACCGTCTAGTTTTAATTTAGCCCAAGGTTCGATAGGAATCGCAATTTTCATATTAATCTTGCTCAATCCATAAACCTGCATTCCATCTACATATCTTTGGTATTGTTCAGCTAAGGGGCCACCTAAAACACCTAAGACATCGTTGAATGGACCTACTAGTTGACCAGTTATAGGGAGATGTGGCGCCGGTTTGATGTCCTGGACCAGTAACTGAGCTGTTTGCACTTGCGTATCCAAAATCCGGCCTTGATGCACATCTATAGCCAACCCTGGGCCAAAAAATTTTACTACTCCAGATGCTTGGGTTAGATGTGGCCACTGTTTTTCGTAGTTTATTTCTGTATTATCCAACCAAAAGGTGGCTAGAAAATTACCTTTGCGATTACGATATGGGAAGTCATCAACCTTCCCTTGTAGTTTTACCTCACCACTTTTTACTGTACCTGCAACGAGTGCCATATCTAGCCAATCGATGAGGGGCGGCTTCATTACTCCCACTGGCAAGTATTTAGGTATGGCGGCAACACTAATATTGTTAAATGTGCTACTTAGATCTATATTTGGAGGATCCAGGTTCTGATTTAGCTTTAATGTAATTCTATGCTGACTGGTGAAATCTGCATGTTTCAAAGTTAACGCTTGACTGCTTATGGAAAAATCGCCCTTAGGGTTTAGATTCCAGACTAAATTACCATTTAAAGACAAGCCGGCCAGAGGAGCGCGAAAAACCTTAGGTGCATCTATTCCCAGTTCTACACCGTTTAGAAGTATTTGTCCACCTGCTTGATTGGCACGTACTTCCATATTCAAATTGTTAAAACCTGGTATTTGCTGCCACGGTTGCATACCAAGTTGGCTAAATTTGGCCCCTAAATTCCATTGTAAGCTAGACCCCAGCGTTTCTATCTGTAGGCGCAAATTTTGTACCTGGCCGTGCGGTGCAAGTTTATATAAATTCGTCTTAGTCGATTCTGGTAATGGCAACAGGACTAGACTATCCAGGGCATCTTGGAGATGAAAATTTGCTACAGCAATCCTAACCTTGGGGCTTAAATCACCATGTTTCCACTTGAAATCCAGTTCTCCTCTCAGTTTCTTGGGATAATAATAACTGTTATCAGAGGTATTCCAAACTATATTGTATAAACCACCATCCCAGTTTCCTTGGCTGTCTGAGTGTAGGCTTATGGATGAAGTCAAGTTAGTGATTGCTCTAGTTTGAGAGTGTTTCCCCCTGTCAAAATTCAATTGTTGTAATCCAATGGTGCCATTAGCAGCTAACTGTAAATTGCTATTAAAATTTCCCCATAATTCAGTGTTAATTACAGCATTAAGCATCCAAGGGTTAGGAAGCTGATTGATACTTTGCGTATTTATGCGAAAATTATTTGTTTTTAGATAAAAATTACTGCTAATTTGTGGTTTTGTATACAGTTCCGTTTGTAGGTATAATTCACCCCCATCACTGAATTGAGCAGCTAACCCCAGGTTAATATGATCTGACCCTGGAGTTACTTTTATGGTAACAGGCTGAATTTCCAGTTGTTTTGCACCTTGGCGTTCTAAGATGATAATTCCATTGGTCAATAATAATGGGCCTTGCGCTAGTATGAAGTCTAGAGGTAAAGCGTCTTCATCAAGTTTTAGCTCTAACGGTTGTTCCGAAGCAGAAATACGTAGTGATAATTTAACATTATCAATATTCAGCCAAGCTAGACGTATTGAGCCTGCAAGTATGCTATTTAGCAAATCTACGCGCAGGGCTATGTGCTTGAGATGAACGGGGGTTGGAGTGTTAGGTAACTTTATTGCTAGATTAGTGAGGTGTAACTCTGGTGCGGGAAATACGCCAACCATCTTGAGATCGATTGCTTCGACTTTGACCTCAGCGTGTAAATAAGTTGCAATATATCCGACAATCTGTTGGCTATAGTTAGCAGCCAACGGGGCCATTAAGCGGAGTAAGCCTATGATTATCCCATAACAAATGATCAATAGACTCATCCACTTCTTGAGTGAGGTTAAAATTCTTTTCTGAGGCCGCAATGGCTATCTTACCCCACTTACGATTACATCAAGATCAATGTAGACATGTGCTAGTTATTTTTGTTTACTACTTTAGAAGCAAAAAACTGGCGTGCATTGTTGCTGGCTTCAACTTGCCAACCATTTTTAATAAATAAATCAAAGTCTTCTAAGGTTACAGTGATTTGTTCTTGATCGCTACCAGCTAAAACTACAGCCTTCTCATACCAGCTCTGCGCTGTTTGAACATCGCCCTGCACTAGGTAGATATGCCCAAGGTTGACAGTAGCACTATAATCCTCAGGAGATAGCTGGTGAGCCTTGTCTATTTCTACTTTAGCTGCGTCAAATTTACCCTGCTTCAGCAAGCACCATCCTAAGTTGATTTGGGCATCAGTATCACCCTGCGCCGCAGCTTGGCGATATAATTCCACAGCTTTATCATAATTTTGAGGAACTCCATTGCCATCTTCATACAACATCCCTAGGTTATATTGGGCACTGGATTCACCCTTCGCTGCAGCTTTTTGATACCACTCAGCGGCTTTTTTGTAATCTTGTGGTACACCATCACCGTTATCATAGAGAACCCCCAAATTTGCCTGGGCATCCGTATTGCCATGTTCAGCTGCTAATTGATACCATTTGGCAGCTTCTTGATAGTCTTTAGGGACACCTTTACCTTCTTCGTAAAATGAGGCCAGGCTAGTTTGAGCGTCCATATCTCCTTGATCTGCGGCTAATTTATAATATTTGAACGCTTGCTGGTAATCTTGAGGAACTCCCTGCCCCGTTTCGTATAAAGTTCCTAGGTTAATCTGAGCATCCACATCACCTTGCTCCGCTGCCTTTTTGTACCACAAAGCGGCTTCTTTTTGATCCTGAGTCACTCCCAAACCATTATCGTAGAGTAACCCCAGATTATATTGCGCACTAACCTCACCTTGCTCGGCGGCTTTGCGGTACCAAAAAGCCGCTTGTTTGCTATCTGGAGCAATACCTTGGCCGTTTTCATACATAACTCCCAAATTGGACTGGGCATTGGCATTGCCTTGATTAGCGGCTTTTTGGTACCAAGAAACGGCTTGGGCATAATCCTGATCCACGCCCTGACCATTGTCATACATTATACCAATGTTTAGTTGCGCTTCCGCATGTCCCTGCTGGGCCGCCTTCATATACCACTCAAAAGCCTGCTTATAATCTTGATCTACCTCTTCGCCGTTGTAATAATTCAATCCCAAATTATACTGCGCATCGGCATCACCATTAGCTGCGGATTTCTGCAACTGCGCAATTGAAATATTATGCGTATCAGTAGTATCTGGATTAGCTAGCGCTGGTCTTACCGGGGATAAGCAAGCTAAAACCATTATGACTAGTGTTGGTACCCCACACCATCTTGTGTTCTGCATAACACAAATCCTAAATTATTAAAGTTTCTTTTGCACTCAACTACCTGCTACACCAGAATGGAAATATAGTATCTAATAGCAAACCTAAGGTTAAGTAATTACATCTATCGACTATAATTTTCCCTTAATCATCTAACTTGGCTAAGCTTGGGAAGTTGGTTACCCTATAATTACAAAAATTAGTACAGCACCTGATTTTAACCCAACAGCAACGATGTTAGCATATGCAAAATTTACCAGTACGATAACTTATCTACAATTGGATACGGTTGTTGGGCATCAATGCGGTTTTAGTTATTTTATGTGCGCGTAACACACCTAATATTAAAGCTAGAGTCGAGCGCTGGATTTGGGGCATAATTACGCCCCCAGTGGGGGCACGAGGTTATGCTAACTGTAGAGTAGTTCTGCCCAGCGGCCTTGTTCCATCATTTCTTGACGCAACCAGCGCCACCGATTTGCCGACTTGGCAGCCTGGGACATGGCTGCATCTAAAGCTGTTGAAATCTTCTCCAAACCAGCTAGATAAACAAAGGTGTTATCATCTTGCATCAAATTCCACACGTCCTGGGCATGGTGTTGCAAGGCTTGTTCGATAGCGTTTTCTTCGCCGAGCCAAGGTTTGCGACTTAGGGCTTCAAAGGCTTTAAATGTATCTTGATCATAGTACAGGGTTAAATCCGCATTTTTATCATTGCGGTATAACATCTCCATTCCAGTGCGTGCCCCATAGTATAGCCGAACTTGACCTTTCCATTCTCCATGGCGTTGGTAAACGCGTTTTAGAAAGGCACGAAAGGGAGCGATACCAGTACCGGTACCAATCATCAATAGGTTACCGCTGTTGTCCTCTGGAGTTTTGAAGTGGCTACCATAAGGGCCGGAGATCTTGATTGCAGCACCAGGTTTAGCATCACATAAGTGGTTAGATGCAATACCAGGATAGCGTTCACCACTTACTTCATCTATGTAAAAACAACGTCGCACACATAGGTCGAAGGCCACACCCCTATTATTTGGTGCTATAGATTCGCCAGCGATGGAGTAAAGACGCAAATGTTGATTATTTCCAAATGGATGCGGACCAGGTACTATTACTCCGATACTTTGTCCAACTTGGTAGTTAAATCCTGCATCAGGTATGTGCAAGGTCAGGTTGCGTACTTCATCTGCACTGTCCGCGGTGATACGTTGCGACGATGCCAAAACTGCTTGCCAGGTTTTACTGGTGTCGTATTCGCTTAAATTTGCCATATTATTTTTCTAAGCTCTTTATAATTGTTGAAATGTTTATTGCTTACGAAAAACTAGCGGAAGAATTTCATCCGCTTATTATACAATCACATCATGCCTCAATAAAAGGCAGTAACTAACTAATTTATAATAAACAATTTTACTCAAAAAATTAAGTTCTTTATCTATTTCAGTTGATTTTGCTAGTTGCAACCAATTGTTTGCCCAGACGAGGTGATAGTACAGCGATGTCCCAAGCTATCTTCTGAGTGAAAACCAGAATTATCCGACCATGAGCGAATTGAATATTCATTACCTGTGCTATCATAACTGCGTACGGTGGTACCATTGCTACTTACGTGAGATTCAGTATTTACGTTGTAGCTATTTCCCCTAGTGTCCCAGGAGCGAATCTGCATTTGCCCATTTGCGCCGGTACTAACCTCACTGCAAACACGATATTCCCCACTACCAAAACACTCAGCTGATGATATATTAATGACTGCCATTAAAGTCAAGACATAAATAAGATTAATTACCATGTTCATACAAATACCTAATTTATTGCCTAAATTACCAAACTTAACTAATTGCAATGAATATTGCTGCTCGATACTGTTCTGGTTAGCCAGGTTTTTGAATTTCATCCTGCATTGCGGCACTAGCAATCACCAATGCAGCGCCAACGATGAGAAAAGCCCATCCCCATTGCAGCTGGATTAGGTGTGTTGCCGCATTTCTGAGGCCGAGAAACTGGTTACCTGCAAGCATTGACCCCATATTTGATTTAAATTCAGATATTTTTAACTGAAAGTTGATGAAAGTGAACAGCATAATGCCAATACTTCCGATACCAGTAAACCAAAGGCCTTTGTATTTATTAGCAAATATTAAAATTAGGGAAATTGCTGCTAAAATCAAAATGAAGACCCCATCACCTTTGCTGTTTTGAATGTAGTTTATGCCGCCCACTATTGGGAAACTTATAATCGGGGCAAATACACCCATAATGAGCATAACTGATCCGATAATACCCAACAGTTGCCTTGTTTTCATATCACCTTCCTTTAATGTTACTGATGACTTTTTTCCCGGGATATCTCACTGCTTGCAGTAGGGTGGTATATTGCATCTAATGAGCCATTATTTAGGACCGCACCGAAAAATAGCATGCCAAGTTAGGGATATCCACATCGCGTAGTTTTAATTTTACGTGGCTGTTTAGGGATGCTCCACCGGCGATTCTGACCTTAGCCTCCAAAGCTAATTCCGGAATTATGGTTACAAATCGATCATTGAATTGCTCCACTACTACGGCCTCACCTCGCCATAACGGATGCTGCTTTAACCAGACTAATTTCCAATGGTTATTAGAAGCTCGCTCCGCTCTTCGCACCCTGATTCCCCCCATTTCCCCCTGTTCATAGCGCTCTAGCATTGACTTGTCGTCTATCAATTTGTTACCAGATAAATAGGCCCGTAATTGTTGATGTACCAGAAGATCAGAGTAACGACGTAATGGGCTAGTCGCCCTAGTATAAAGCTCCAAACCTAAGCCAGCATGTGGCCCTGGCTCTATACTTAAGCTGCTAGGCCTCAGTAATCTACGATATGACCACATTCCTGCCAAGTCCACCGGATGTTCCACTTTTTCGGGTGGTTGTTGCACTACGTATGGTATTGGCAAACTTAGTTGTTGACAGTAGCGCGCTACCGCTTCGCCTGCTAACAGCATTGCATCTGCAACTAATTCCCTACTTTGTAAAGGTTCGAAGGGTTGAATATGCACTAGCCCATCCCTGAGCTTGATATTTACCTCTGGAAGGTTGATATTGATGCTGCCTTGAACTTGGCGTTTGGCCCTAAATTTGGCAATAAAACTTTGGATACTGGCCAAAGGTTCCTGGGTTAGCTGTTGTTCTGCCTGTTGATAGCTAAGCCGTTGCACTTTTATCCAGCTTGGTTGAATTTCAAGCTCAGTATTTCCATTTGCAGCTAAGCGGATTCCAAAAGACAAGGCGGGCGATAGTTTAGTTAACCCAAGTCCCAAATTGTGGGTAACTGCATTGGGTAGGATGGGAATTATGCCTTCAGGAACGTACAGATTTGCTCCGCGACTTCTAGCCTCCAAATCCATCTCGCTGTCTGGAGTGACTATAGCTGCAACATCCGCTACGTGCACCCATAAACGATCTCCATCTAAACTTATGGCATCATCCGGATCAGTACTACCTTCATTATCAATAGCATAAGCAGCTAGATATGTCAAATCTACTCGTTTTTCGGAAGGCAACTTAGGAAGAACAAAAACTGGCTCTTTGAGATTGATATCGTAACGACTTGGGTATGGATTATAATCAGGCGGCCAGTAACCAACTGCGATCAGCAGGCGATGCGCGCTTTCCTTAGATACCGGTTTACCTAAAGTTTCCAGGATACGACTGTGATTGGATTTTCCCAGAGCTACTGCTTCAACTTCCTGCAGACGTTCCCTATCTCCAGGTAAAGAGCTATCATTGCGCAGGCGCTCAATGAAATCTAACCAATCTTTACGGGTTGTTTCCTTGGCAATACGCTCGTTGCGGATTTTATCTACTTCAATACCAGGCCGTGCTTGGATAGATTCGGGATTACCAGCAAATAATAGACCATCAGCGACAAATTGCCACGTAGACCAAGCCGTTATTGGTGTAAATTCCGTGTAGATTAATTCAGCTAAATCGGTCAAATTAGTAGTTTCGTTTTCCAATATGGCCCAAGCATCTTCGATATCACCTGCTATTGGAACCAGGTCTTTTAAATTGTGCAGCGGGCCGGGGTGAATTAGCATTATATCCTTAGGACGCACCTTTTTGTTGGCACCACCGTCTAGTTCAATCTCAATTTTTTCACCCACAGACAGCACTCGAGCAGGATGCGCTCTATACAAAACTAAACTATCTACAGGTAAATTCATAATATTTATGTAATTAAGTTAAGTGTAATTAATGATAAACCGAGTCTATTGATAAAGCCTGCGGTTTTCCAATTTCATGTTTATATGATCGTTTCTATGCTTCAGCTTGAGGAATGAAGCCAGAGACACTCCAGCATACTGCCACTAGAGCAGCTTATGGCACACAATTATAGAATCATATAATTTTATGTGCAACTACTGTTAAATTCCCATAATAACCTTGTGCAACAAAATAATTAGTCAATCAAGGCCTTAAATCCGCATATACCCAACACGACTCTTTCTAGTAACATCCATGGGTCGACCTGATCCATGCCTTTTGCTGCGCGATCTATGGCTGTACATCGATTTATTAATTTTTGCCATTGCGTGACGGTAAGGCGCTCTAGTGCTTTAATATAGTTGGAATGTCGATTGACAAAAATTTCACGCTTATTTGCTATTGATTGACTGGCGGGAATTCCTTGTTGTATCTGTATTGATAATTCAGCAAGTACTCGCAAGTCTTTGGTTACAACCCATAACACTGTTCCTATATTTATGCCTTCTTCGCATAACGAGCGTAAAATACGTACAGACTTGGCGCCGTTGCCATCAACCATGCTATTGGATAATTCAAACACGTTGTAGCGTGAGCTGCCAGTGGTGGAACTAACTACCTGTTCTAAGGTTAAGGTTCCAGTACCATGTATTAAGGCTAATTTTTCTAGCTCTTGAGCACCAGCAAGCAAATTTCCCTCAACCTGTTCGGCCAACCAATCAGCCACCTCTTTAGTTGCAGATAAACCATAAGTTTTAAATCTTTTGAGTAACCAGCCCGCTAAATGGTGTTGAGCAACCGGTAAAACTGTGATAACTCCACCGCATGCATCTATTTTTTGCACCCATTTTGGTTCAGGGCGTTCCAGTTTGGGACCAGATATCAACAGAATAGTATCCGTTGGAGGTTCACTCGCCCAGGCACTGACAGCGGCACTGCCATCGTTGCCAATTTTGATACTAGAGAGTCTAAAATCTATTAATCTTTTGTCTCCAAACAAAGAACTGGTTTTGCCCATGTTGATTAGAGTGTGCCAACTGAAACCACTATCTTGCTCTAGTATTTCGCGCTCCACATATCCTTGCGCTACAGCGGCTTTGCGGATTAAATCTACAGACTCGCTGTGCTGTAACGGTTCGTCGCCCGTTACTAGATATACCGGTAACAGCGGCTTGCGAATATGGGCATTGAGTTCGTGAAATTTGATGCGCATTACTTAAATATTGCAACTCAAGTTAGTAAATTATTTTAAATAATTTAATTATTACTTGATTCAGTATAGCTTAAAGAGCGTAATCTGATCAGAATTCTGGTGGCCATTTCTTGCTCTAAATCTTGGCGAATCATGTTAGCTTCCTCGGTTTTACCAAGTACCTCTACTTCTGGATTGACGTAGTTTCTGCTTACCATTATGGTATTAGGCTCTCTGATTACGCTACCCTTGTTGTCAAGAAATTCGAAAGTTACCTGATAGCTAAGTTCACTACTTAAAACTTTACCGTACTTGTTAACAGCTATTACCCTGGAGTTATGATCTTCTTTAATTATATGGACTATTAATTTGGCTTTTCCCACATCAATCGTTGTTGATATAGAATTTGAGGTCAACAACTCCTGCATTACTAGAGCTATGCTGGAGCCAGGTACCGCTTGGATGTACAGTGGGATAATGTGCGTAGGGATGTTCAGGCTCCCACGCAACTGGAAACCACAACCTGTCATTAGCAAAATACCAAGTGTTAGTGTAAACTGCCAACGCCGGGCGTAAGATGACAAGAAGGCAACGCAGCAGGCTCCCGCTAGCTGAATTTGCCTGGTATTAAAATTAGATACAAATGTCCTAAGCGGCATAGATTTTATTCACACATAAATTGCAAAGGCGGCAACTAATATTTGTAGTATAAAAACAATATATTTAATTGAGTTACCACTAGCCCATTATACCTTAAGTATGCACCATTTAGCTATTACAAAAAACACCAGTATGTTATAAAATGGTGTTGTTATTCAAAACCCTGCCTGTATAATTTATCGAAAACTACCTAGTTATTAATCAGTCGAAGCGCCAAGTTTAGATGCCGCCGGCCTCCATTACTTAACTCAAGTCGGCTTGCGTAGCTGCATAGTAGGTAATTACCTTAATTCAACAGTTCCAGCAATCCTTGGACAATGGCTTACAAGCAATAATAACAATTAATTCCAACTTCTAACTTGCCAGTGGTTAACTTTTTGAGCAAAAATTATTCAAACTATTCCCTACCAAGCATAGGTATAGTTTGTGATTATGATATCCTAATTGTTACATAGGTTATCCATAAATGCAGCCATATTCTCAACTTGGC
>JXSN01000396.1 GCA_001276605.1 Achromatium sp. WMS2 | reverse complement strand
ACTTACGGCAGTATCCGCATTCTACGTCGGTGAATACTGTTATGGTATGTTTGGGATTTTTTGGAGAGAAGACTATCATTTCGGATTCGGGTAGACTATCTAGCATGGCCTTCTTAGCCTTACTAATCTTACCCTCTGTTATGTTCTCTCTGTTCTGCAAATCTATCAGACTACCTTGCAACACATAGCGGCCATCCTCACTTGCATAAAATATGCGTATTCCCATTGAGACTTCGTACAGTCCCGGTATTGGCGATAGTTCCACTTTGTCAATTTTTTCACCAGGCAGAATTTTGTTTATGCTGTGACGAATAGCGGTTTCGTCTGCTGTAGAATTTCCAAGTCCTAGGCTGGTGCCTAAAACGATTATCGCGGTGATCAGGTTTCTGAATGAGGTGGTTTTATTTCTGGCTTTCATATTCTAAGCTGTATAGTTGGGTCTGGGATGAATGAAGTCGACATAGAGGAGACACTTTTACTCGCGCTCTTCTATCCAGGAGAGCTGTACGGCCTCTAGGATGGATTCGCCTGAGCGTTCGGGTTTGTCTGCGAAACTTGGCAGGGCTAGAATCCAATCTCGCAGATCAACAAAATTTACGTACCTAGGATCTACTTCAGGATGGGCGTCGTCCAAGGCTTGTGCTAACTCTTGTGTATCAGTCCATTTTAGGTTCATAGGGTCGCGGTTTTTGGATAAGGTATTTGATCGGGAGCGGATATGCCAGCTTTTCCTATATGTTTCATACAGGTATTTTCATCCCATTCGCTGCTAATGTTGGACTGCAAATGGCTTGAAATGGCTTCGACTGCAATCTGACTGGCAACTTCACCGGCATTATAGCCTCCCATGCCGTCCGCAACCACCACTATGTTCTGGTCCGGTAGGAAGGCGTAACAATCCTCGTTATTGCTGCGCACTAGGCCCACATTAGTTAAACCAACAAATTCAAGTTGTGAGGTACTATGTTTTGAAGTGTTAGGTTCCACACGACCTCCTTGTAATACCGGATTTTTTAGCCTTTTTATTTTGGTACTGATCATGCTACGCTATTCTTGTGTAGCTATTTGCCATTTAAATAAGTTGCCATGCGTGCGGCTGGTACGTATCCAGGTAGTACCTTTCCATCCTCTAAAACTATGGTAGGTGTGCCATTAACACCCATCATTTCGCCAATGTCCATATGATTTTTTACAGGATTATCGCAGTTACTATGAGGAATGTTTTTGCCAGCCTTGGCGTCAGTAAGAGCTTGGTTGCGATCAGCGGCGCACCAGATGCTTACCGATTGTTCATAGGAGCTGCTGTTGAGACCAGCCCTCGGAAACAGCAGATAGCGAACTTTAATACCTTCTTGCATAAAACTTGCGATTTCTTGGTGTAACTTACGGCAGTATCCGCATTCTACGTCGGTGAATACTGTTATGGTATGTTTGGGATTTTTTGGAGAGAAGACTATCATTTCGGATTCGGGTAGACTATCTAGCATGGCCTTCTTAGCCTTACTAATCTTACCCTCTGTTATGTTCTCTCTGTTCTGCAAATCTATCAGACTACCTTGCAAC
>JXSN01000395.1 GCA_001276605.1 Achromatium sp. WMS2 | reverse complement strand
GTGGGCTCAGGCTTTAATGGAAATTCCACTAACAACAGCTTTGGAGCTTTGCGCAATAGCTACGTAGGCTTAGCCGGCGATTTTGGTACCTTCTTCATGGGCCGCCACGATACCCCATTGAAGATGTCGACTGCCAAGTTAGATTTCTTCATGGATACTATGGCAGATAATGATGACGAGGGCGCTTTTAGACCCAATCCAGCTATTAACCCAACACGCCTCAGTACCCGCGGTGTGGGTCTGTTTGATGGCAAACGCGTAGGCGGCGTCATTGCCCTGGTCAGCCCTTCGTTTTTTGGCTTTTCTATGGCTACTGCACTAGTGCAAAGCAATGCCGGCGATACTTTTGCCAAGGCCGACAATTTCTCCGGGGCCTCCTCTACGGCCTTGATGTACGAGAATGGTCCGTTTTACGGCTCTATAGCCTACGAAAGCATCGATGCCCGCAGCTTACCTTCGTCCAGTGCTGGTACTAGCAGCATAGCTAGCAATGAAGTTTACAACAAGTGGCGTTTTGGTGTAGGTATACTGAAATTCAACAACGTCAGCCTCTCCTTTATCTATGAGCATGGCGATGAGACCGCTTTCCTGACCGGTGCTGACACCAGTGCCTGGCAATTGTCCGGAGCTTACGACCTGATGTCTGGTATCCGAGTTAAAGGCATGTATGGTGAATTTGATGGCGATTCCACGGTAGGAATTGCCGGCTTCAACACCTGGGCTTTAGGATTGGAATACAGCCTCAGCAATCGCACCGATATTCAAGTACTGTATCGGGCTAAAGACGTAAACAATACCACCAAGGTGGGTGGATTAAACTTAGACGACAACGTGTTTGCCATCCAACTTGATCACTCATTCTGAACCCGCACCGTCGACAACTTTGTAGTGCGCCTACGTAAGCACATAGAACCTGATCCCACTACCCCTCAACATCTAATTACCGTACATGGACGTGGTTATAAGCTGTTGGCATGATGATACAATGCCATGCATTGATGGTCCCTATGTCCTAACATGGAACGTAGACAGGGGACGGCTCCTGCGTCCCCACAAAACCATAACCATAATGATGTCAACACGCCCTCGATTTACGTCACTTCGTAATGTTAGATTTATAGAATATACTAGGCTGTAGCATAAAATATTCTAATGTTTAGGGTTGTTGTATATTTTATGCAGTCCAAATTTAGATTTTTGATAACACCCACTTGAATATAATTGATTAATTCTAAAAGAATTTTATCCGTGAATCAGCATGGTTCTTTTCAAACATAACTTAACCCTGAATTACTAATGCTGTATGCTTTTTGCAACGCTTTTCAATACTGTATCTTTTTTTCAAAAAACTGTTGCATAATGGTCATTCATAGACTATTATGCTCTCTACATAACGTACAGTTTTAAATCCAACCGAAACCTTTCGGGAGACTCTTATGAAAAAAAGTATATTAACGGCGGCCATAGCAGCGGCTTTGGTGGCACCGGGGCTCAGCAGTGCTGATGTGACCATGTACGGCAAGCTGCGGGTTGCCACTCAAGTACATGATCGCAGCGAGAGTGCG
>JXSN01000394.1 GCA_001276605.1 Achromatium sp. WMS2 | reverse complement strand
GCAGCTGCGGGTAATTATTGGCAATCCGCCGTATTCCGCGGGCCAAAGAAGCGCTAATGATAATAATGCTAATGTCGAATATCCGCATCTGGATGCGCGGATTACTGAGACCTATGCCGACCAGTCTACCGCAGGCTTAAATAAATCTTTATACGATAGCTATATTCGGGCTATCCGCTGGGCCTCGGATCGGATTGGTACTAGTGGAGTGATTGGGTTTGTAACCGGATCAGGTCATATTGAAAAATCTACGATGAATGGGGTACGTAAATGTTTAATCACTGAATTTTCTAGTATCTATGTAGTTAATTTACGAGGTGATATTCGTAAAAATATGTTAAGTAAAGGGCGGGCACAGGAAGGTCAAAACATTTTTGGTAGTGGTAGCATGACGGGTATTGCTATTAGCATACTAGTAAAAAATCCACAAGCATCTCAACAAGGGCAAATTTATTTGCATGACATCGGCGATGATTTAACCCGGGATGAAAAATTAGCGCGCCTAGTGGGATTTACTAGCTTTACTAGCATTAATTGGCAAGCCATTCAACCCGATACTCATGGCGATTGGTTAGCACAACGTGCCCCGGATTTTGCCCAGCATATAGCGCTGGGTACCAAGAAAACTTCCGACCCCCAGGTAATTTTTGCCAATTATTCTAGGGGTATAGCAACCAATCGCGATGCGTGGTGTTATAATTTTTCCAGGCAAGCGGTCGCAGCCAATATGCAGCGTATGATTGCGTTTTATAACAGTGAAGTTAATCGCTGCGCCGCCGCGCTGGCTGGAGTCCCCAAGGACCAACGCGCCGCTAAAGTTGAAGAATTCATCGATACTGATGCAACAAAGATTAGTTGGACAGTTAATCTCAAGCATGACTTAATCAAAGGTAAATCATTTGGCTTTCAAGGCAGCAATTTGGTACCAAGTTTATACCGCCCGTTTGTTAAGCAATGGTTGTATTTTAATCGTGACTTTAATGAAAGGGTATTACAAATCCCCCAAATCTTTCCCACAGCTACTAGTAACAACCGGGTAATTTGTGTGACTGGGGTTGGGGGAAGGAGCGGGTTTTCAGCCTTGATGGCTGATGTCATACCCTGTCTAGATAGCATAGAAAAAGGTCAATGTTTCCCACTATATTTATACGACACCAAAGGTCCAGCGCCAACCAGCACTGAGGATTTATTCAACGCAGCTAACCCATCAACCAGCAATCGCAGCTACGCCATCACCAATGCTGGGTTAAACCACTTTATTCATCATTATCAAGATTCTAGTATTAGCCACGAGGAAGTATTCTATTACATCTATGGCATCCTCCACAGCCCGGAATACCGCAGCCGTTATGGGGATAACCTCAGCAAGGAGCTGCCACGCATACCCCGAGTAGAGACCCAGCGGATAGCCCGAATATAGCTATCGTATAAAGATTTATTTAAGCCTGCGGTAGACTGGTCGGCATAGGTCTCAGTAATCCGCGCATCCAGATGCGGATATTCGACATTAGCATTATTATCATTAGCGCTTCTTTGGCCCGCGGAATACGGCGGATTGCCAATAATTACCCGCAGCTGC
>JXSN01000393.1 GCA_001276605.1 Achromatium sp. WMS2 | reverse complement strand
GCAGGAGCATCCCCGGATGCGTTCCCACGCTGGAGTGAGGGAACGATCAATAAATAGCTGTAGGTGCGATCAAAATATTCATGCGATTACGCTACACTAATCGTGCCTATGGGCTGAGTTTTTGAGGATAACACAATGCCATACAATGCACCAGCAAATTGCAATAAATATAGATACCCTACTATAAGTACCTTGTTGATTTGACTTTTAGAATCTATACTGTTGCAGGTTGGGGATATTTCTCAGCCTGCTTTTTTTACTTGGGTCATTTATACTGTAGGCGTAATTGCTCAAAATAATATAGTTTGATCGTTCCCACGCTCCAGCCTAGCCGTAGTTAAGATTAGTGTAGCTGAATCGCACCTACGAGCTACAACATGTCAGAATGATTATACCACCATGACCCAATCTGATACAGCTGCTCCGATAAATCCCTGTATTGACTTCGCCTTTAAAAAACTCTTTGGCAGCGAAGAAAATGCCGATCTGCTAATTGCGCTAATCAACGCTATTTTACAGCTACCGTCTCCCATAACCAAGGTTACTATCAAAAACCCTTACAGTATATCCGATTACCGTAGTGATAAACTCTCCATTCTTGATATTAAGGCCCAAGATCAAAATGGTCAATGGTTCAACATAGAAATGCAGATGGCCAAAGATCCGGTATATGATAAACGGGCACTGTATTATTGGTGCAAAATACTAACCGAACAGTTACAACAGGGTGATTTATACGAAAAACTAGCCAAAACCTTCAGTATCAATTTGCTAGGCTTCAATCTTATCTCAACTACCACCCAGGTTCATAATCGCTATCGGATCTTGAACCTAGATACTTTTCAAGATGACAACAAACATAATCTGTTGGAACTACATTATCTAGAACTCGAAAAATTCAAGAAAAGCTATACCGAACTAAGCACTGCACTAGACCGCTGGTTAGCGTTTTTTACCAGTGCCCAAGACCTAAGCATAGACAATCAACTACCGCCTACCTTAAGAACCGATCCTTTCGTAATCAAGGCCCTGGACATCACCAAACGCCTATTTAATGAAGAAGAACGCAAATTATATGAGCTGCGTTTACAGCTAATTCGTGATGAATCCAGTCGTATGGATTCCGCCATTGCTCAAGGTCGTGCTGAAGGCTTGGCCGAAGGTCTAATCAAAGGCCACGAAGTAGGTTTAGCTGAAGGACAAGAGATAGGCTTGGCTAAAGGACAAGAGATAGGTTTAGCCAAGGGCCAGTTGACACTACTCAAAAATCTGCTCACTCGCAAATTTGGTAAACTTTCCAAATTCGCTCTTGAAAAGTTGGATACTGCCACCCCAGACCAGTTGGAAGTATGGGCAGAGCAGATCTTCGATGCGCGATCGGTGGAAGAATTATTGCGTTAATACCATATTGTAGGGTATCTATATTTATTGCAATTTGCTGGTGCATTGTATGGCATTGTGTTATCCTCAAAAACTCAGCCCATAGGCACGATTAGTGTAGCGTAATCGCATGAATATTTTGATCGCACCTACAGCTATTTATTGATCGTTCCCTCACTCCAGCGTGGGAACGCATCCGGGGATGCTCCTGC
>JXSN01000392.1 GCA_001276605.1 Achromatium sp. WMS2 | reverse complement strand
TGACTATTACCATGACAAACACTACTATAGTGGTTTGGGTAGTTTCTTCTTGAGTTGGCCAAACAATCTTGCGTACTTCCATCCTGGAATCGTAGACTAAAGCCCACACTCCACGGCCAAGTTCGGTATTGTAGGCTAAAGCCGTTGATATCCCGGCAATAGCCAGCAACGATAATACCCTGGATCGCAAGTAGATATGGCACACCTAATACTCCAGGACGTTTACCAAAATCTTTACGAATACGTTTCTTTTCTGTTAATGAATAACCCATGCTACCTGTCCTTGATAAAAAAACATCTAATCATAAGCTAAAAATGTGCGAAAGTTATATCTAACATTCCTTGCTAAATTTAACTTGAGTGCTTTTAATACTTTTTGGGGTTAAGGAAATAGAAAAAAGGCTGGCGGCGCCACACCACCAGCCTACTTATCAGCGGCTAACCTTGAATAGGCAAAAGACAGTCCGGCTTATTTAATTTCTACCTTGGCGCCAACTGCCTCCAGTTTTTGCTTGGCGGCTTCGGCATCGGCCTTAGAAATACCTTCTTTAAGCACAGTCGGTGCTTTTTCTACAGCGTCCTTGGCTTCTTTCAGACCGAGGCCAGTTATAGCGCGTACTTCTTTGATAACTGGTACTTTATTGGAACCAGCATCAGCAAGTACCAGATTAAATTCAGTTTGTTCCTCAACTGGGGCCGCTGGAGCAGCAGCAGTTGGAGCAGCAACTGCGGCAGCAGCTGCGGATACACCAAATTTTTTCTCCATGGCCGCAATAAGGTCTACTACATCCATAACTGTCATGCCAGCTATGGCTTCGATAATTTCTTCTTTTGAGATTGCCATTTAAGGTTCCAAATAACACTATTGGGTAATTAAATTTGTAAAATCAGGAGTTTTGTTGTTCTTTAGCTTCGCGAATCGCAGCTAGGGTGCGGACCAATTTGCCGGGCACTTCATTAATGGTACGTACTAGCTTGGCAACTGGGGCTTGCAGTAGGGCTATTAATTTACTGACAGCCTGATCATAAGTTGGCAATGAGGCCAATGTATCCAGATCATCAGGCGCTAACAGCTTGCCGCCAAATGCCACAAGGCGAATGCTAAATTTTTCGTTAGTGGCAGCATATTCCTTCATTACTCTAGCTACAGCCCCCGGATCTTCAAGAGAAAACCCAAGAATCAACGGGCCAACTAGACCTTTTTGCATGCAAGCGAAGGCAGTCCCTTCTAAAGCGCGTCTAGCCAGGGTATTCTTTACTATTTGTAGGTAAACCCCAGCATTACGTGCCTCAGAACGCAACTTGGTCATCTGTTCTACGGTTAAACCGCGATACTCAGCGGCAACGGCTGATAGGGCTTTGGAAGCAATATCAGCAATTTCGCTAACTACCTCCTGCTTTTGGATAAGGGTTAAAGCCATACGCATTATCTCCAAAAAACAGGGCATTCTGCCCTTTGAGGTGCCAAGTTAAGCATCGGCTACCTCCAAAGATGCACCGTCCTCAGGCATTTGCTACCGATTCTGGAGCACCGTTTACGCAGGTTGTGAAACACATTAAGCTGCTTGCCTGATAATGATGCGGTCATACAGCG
>JXSN01000391.1 GCA_001276605.1 Achromatium sp. WMS2 | reverse complement strand
CTCATGATGTTAGTGTGCGCTTGTTTGCTATCATGTTGTTGTTGGGATTGCGGACGGAGAAGGCGCGATTGTATGTGACGGTGGATTTGAGTGAGGAGCCGCGGCAGCAGTCGCATACACGTTTGGGAATTAGGGAGTTGTTGGAGATTCAGACTTTGGTGAATTTGGTGTATGCGGCGGCGCGTAAAGACACTGCTTGACCCTTGGGCGGGAATAACGTGGTATCCTGCACCACTTAGGGTGCGAAACAGAATTTGCAGATTGGTGAGATTGTCATCTATTATGAGGATGGTGCCATCTTTGGTCAGCTCTTGTTTGGTCATATGTGTTTTGAACTCTGATGATAGGTATATGGCTGATTAGCTATTGACTGTTGTGGTGTAAATTGTTTTAGAAAGTCTCCTGAACGATCAGGATTATGTGGTAGTAGCCATACCTGATAATTATGCACACTCTGTTGGTTAATCAATATAGCAGGCACGATGATATGTTGCTCATCGCACCTGAGATTGTGCTATTGCCTGAGCAGGAACCAGTTAGGTTTTTTTCCTTGCTTGTATCGGTTCCAACTCCATTCACTCATATAGAACGTTTGGTTGTCAACGTTAACATATCCCATAGCTTCTAGTTCTGTAGCTTCTGTGATGGTTTGCACTATTTTGGCTGTAGGCGAAGCGGCGGTTGTGATTATGAAGCCTTTGGGAGCAGATATGACCTTAACCTGGGGATATTCAATAAGAACATTGGTTGGTGTGCTAAGGTTGGCCTGGGCTGGTGATTTTAAAGCCGGCCTTGGAACTACCAGACTATGCTTACCGGTTCCTTGGGTACACTGTGATCTTCTATCTGCATTACATACAATTATATTGTCGCCTATGATATAAATGTTGTCAGCAGCAAATGTTGTTAGAGAAACATTAGCAATTATGGTTGCTCCTAGCCATATTGTCAAGCATGACCTTAGGATCCTGGAATTTTTAAAATTTGATCGTGAAGGTTTATTATTGAACTGTGGCTTGAAGCTATATGACATAGTTATGATCCTGATAGTTGTTAGCACAAGGTTCGCCAATCGGTATACTTTTGGCGCAGTTAAACCCATGTTCTGCAAATTACCAAAAATTATGGATTAGAGCTACTAACCATGCCTGAATGAATTCTCACACAGGCTGGGTTGGCATTGCTTGGCTTGCGTTACGAGTTTTGCGGCCCTCTTCTGGTTACAACCCGTTTTTTAGAACTGGTGCCACTTTGGGTTGCGGTTAGCACCCGGTGGGATTTATCAAAACGCTGCTCCAGATCTTCGATTTGATGGTTAAGAGCGGGGCCGCAGGCATACCAGGAGCGTTCAAGATGGGGAAACTCATCCAATGGGTCGGAGACGCCTTGGCTTAAATGGCCGGTTAGTCTACTAACTTGGAAGGCTAGGCGTTCCTGGGTAGCTTCAGGCGGTGATTGTACCCCTGCTAAAATTTCCATTTGGAGACACAGCATAGCACGTTCTTTAGTGTTTATTTGACGTTTAGCTTGAAATTGGGCATTAGCCTCAGGATCTGTGAGGGCAGTAAGGGCGGCCTGGAGGCGCCGATCCATAGCCGTTTGCCAC
>JXSN01000390.1 GCA_001276605.1 Achromatium sp. WMS2 | reverse complement strand
AACCATATCACGCATTTTATTCTAGTTCCCACGCTCCAGCTTCCCCACAAGAACATAACCCTAAAAATATTATGTGTCAACACACCCTAGCCGTAACCCACCCTTTATACAATTAGGGCCCGCAACCCAACCCCCTACACTTTAACTGATTAATAATTAGATATTTTTATCCAAGACAGGTAGTTACAATCCTAGTAAGCAAATAAACAAATTGCAATAACACGTGGAATTAGTTAGTATAAAGCTTGTTTGAACAATGGGGTAGATATTGGTAGCCACCCAGCACTCTTCACAATCTTCCAAATTTACAGCTTTACTATCCTAATTTAGTAAAATTTGGCCGCTGTGATCCCATCCATATGCTACAGATGGTGCTTGTGTAATTGGTTATCAATACCCAATTACCAATAATGTTAACCTCTAGTCCAGCCTGCCACTTTTTAACTAATAACCACAGCAGCTGGCAAAACTCAACCTCAGCAGGCAGGAGCAAGCTAAAACATGGGCACAAACCTAGTCATCATAGGAGCACAATGGGGTGACGAAGGCAAAGGCAAGATAGTCGATTTATTAACAGATCGAGCCCAAGCCGTAGTTCGTTTCCAGGGTGGACACAATGCCGGTCATACCCTAGTCATAAACGGCCAGAAAACCGTACTGCATCTGGTACCTTCCGGGGTATTACGCTCCTCAGTACACTGCATAATTGGCAATGGCGTGGTACTATCACCTCAAGCCCTAATTGAGGAGATAACAACCCTAGAAAACAGGGGCATTCCTGTCAAAGATCGCTTATCCATTAGCGGTTCATGTCCCCTGATCCTACCATATCATATTGCCTTAGATCAAGCCCGCGAGTTAGCTAGAGGTAACAAGGCTATCGGAACCACTGGCCGTGGCATAGGTCCTGCTTATGAGGATAAAGTATCCCGGCGTGGGATTAAACTTGGTGAACTCTTGGATTTACAACGTTTTCAAGACCGCTTACGTGAAGTTATGGATTACCATAATTTTGCCCTTGAGCACTATTTTAAAACCGCGCCACTTGACTATGCCCAAGTTTTGGATACCGCTGTACAGCAAGGTCAAGAATTGGTTGGCATGATCAAGGATGTTCCAGCATTATTACACCAAATGCGCGCCGAGGGTGCGAATATCCTGTTCGAAGGCGCTCAGGGTGCATTGCTAGACATAGACCATGGCACTTACCCCTACGTTACCTCATCCAATACTACATCCGGTGGTGCTGCCACTGGTAGCGGTGTGGGGCCCAAAGATCTAGATTATATACTGGGTATTGCTAAAGCCTATACCACCAGGGTAGGCAGCGGTCCATTTCCCACTGAATTATTCGATCAAGATGGGGAACATATGGGCGTTAAAGGTCAAGAATTTGGTGCTACCACCGGTCGTAAGCGCCGCTGTGGTTGGCTAGATATGGTTGCCCTCAAACGTGCCATAAAAGTTAGTAGTATCAGTGGTTTAGCTATAACCAAGTTAGATGTATTAGACGGCCTAGATCCGGTGAGGATTTGTGTTGGTTACCAACTAGATGACCAAGAACTGAGCACCCCACCGCTGGATACTGACACCTTGGCGCGTTGTCAACCAAAATA
>JXSN01000389.1 GCA_001276605.1 Achromatium sp. WMS2 | reverse complement strand
TGGAGGCAAACTCGGATCATTTAATAAAACTTGCTTGGCCCGCTTACGTTTAGTTTTTACTGGATACGGCCGCAGCATGATCTCCCGGACTTCTTCGGGATCAGGCAGCGGTTTAGCTGTAGTGTTTTCAGACATATTAACTCCTAAAACTATTATGCGAGAGCAGCAGAGCCTTCTTCGCGGGTGCGAACACGCACGGCATCATCAATAGGTACGATAAAAATCTTGCCATCTCCACGATTGCCAGTTTTATTGATTTTAATCAAGGTTTCGACAACCTTTTCTACCTGGTTATCCTCAACTACGATATTCAATTGGCGTTTAGCAACTAACATCGGTCCATCATTGTTAAGGTGCGGTAAGGCATCTGGCAGGCCTTCCGCTGCGGCGCTTAGAACACGAAAATCAACTTCACCCTTGCCGCGACCCAATACTTTACGTACAGTAAAGGCCGAAAATCCCGCTTCAACCAGTGCCTGCCGTGTTTGGTTAATCATGTTGATGCGGATCATGGCCACAATCTCTTTCATGGGGTCTCCTAATCCTTGGTACCAGTACTAATGGTGTAGGATTCTGCAACTTGAGTTATGAAGATCTTACCATCACCGAACGATCCCTTGGGACTGGTGCGGGCAGATTCTATAATCGTTTGCACTGCCAAGTTTTTATCGGCATCCGGCACCACTACTAACAATAAATCTTTGGGCAACTCGTCGTAAGTAATTTCGCCAACCTTGAGTCCGCGTTGTTTGCCGCGGCCAAACACATCCATCTTGGTTACACCAGGAAACCCGGCATTCAACAGGGCTTTCATCACCGCGTAAGTTCTCTCAGGGCGCAGGATAGCGCGAATCATTGTAGGCATGGGGATCTCCTGGATGTGGGGATATTAATTAAACAGGCCGTATTCCATTAACAGGCTTTCTAGCTCAGGAATCTTGAGGGGTTTAGGCACGACGAATTGCTCATTATCGTCAATGGACCGAGCCAATTGACGGTACTCGCTGGCTTGGCTGCATTCAGGATTCCATTCAATCACAGTTTTGCGATTGATTTCAGCGCGTTGTACATCATTGTCCCGAGGCACAAAGTGAATCATTTGAGTTCCCAAACGCTTGGCAAACTCTTGAATCATCTCCTTTTCATTGTCTACCTTGCGGCTGTTGCAAATTATACCGCCCAAGCGCACTTTGCCAGATTCAGCAAATTTTAGTATGCCTTTACAGATATTGTTGGCAGCATACATGGCCATCATCTCACCCGAACAAACAATGTAGATTTCTTCGGCTTTACCGTCGCGAGGGTTTTTGCGAGAGCCTATGCGTTGAATCCGGCGGGCCAGAGCCAGGGGTCGGTTGCGCGGGTCGAGGCATTATCACCTCTATCAACTTACTGGAACAACTTGGCGCCTATGACAAAAGCGAAAACCTGGACTACGTCTTCTATGATGTGTTGGGCGACGTAGTTTGCGGCGGGGTTGGCCTTGCCCATCTCGGCGGGTAAAACGAAGAAATCTACCATGTTTGTTTGGGGGGGGTGGAGGGCCTGGTTTGTTGCAACAAAAACTTGATAAGCATACTTAAAATTTGTGTAACTGGGCAAAGGGCGTTTGGCGGGGT
>JXSN01000388.1 GCA_001276605.1 Achromatium sp. WMS2 | reverse complement strand
GTACCTTTCAATCTTGGTCGCATTTGAAATGTGACCAAGCCGAATTCTTGCAGATCATCAATATATGTGCGTACTAACTGAATAACAGCTTTATGTTCAACACCTGTACCCTCGGCAATGATGAGGGTAGTAGTGTAGGCAGCACCTGTTTCATCGAGAAAGGCAACTGGAATATTTTTATCTTCAAACATAATACAACTATTCCGCTTAAGATTTAAGGTATTGAGAAATAGTCGTCAAACGCAGGAGGCCATAGTCTGGTATACTTGTATATAGACCGTTAGCATCGTTGCTTAGACAACACGCTTTTGTGGTGTGACTGGTTTGAACAGCCACATCAACGGTCTCATAATATACTAAGTTGATAGCAAAAAAAAAGCCCTAATTAGGGCTTTTTTACATGTAAATAGTAAGGATATACTGCACCGCATTACAATTTCGGATTTTTTCTTGCTATGGATTCCTGCTTTCGCAGGAATAACGAAGTGGCGAGATTCCGTCATCCCTGTAAAAACAGGGATCCAGTGAAAATAGGAATCAATCTTTGCAGCGAGTTACTTTAATAATAGAATCAAAGTTTATAACAAGATGCAGTATGTATGGATATACTACTCATCACCCCAAAGTTAGAATCTTGTTGCAAAAATGGCACATAAACTTAGGCATCCTTCAGCAGCCAGGTAGGTTATTTTCTTTACGAATACTATCGTAACCTATTATTAAACTTTCCATAATCAACTACATCAAACAACTATTAATTTTTTAAACTTGGTGTAATGGCACCTATGAAAAGCTAATTTATAGATTGACATTATGCTAAATAAATTTAATTCTTATATACTATAGAATCGCTGTGTTTAACAAGCAGGATAAAGGCAATTTTACCTCATACGACGGAAATGTAGGGCAGGAGAGTACTATGGTTTCATATAACGATTTAACTCAACGTTGGATACAACAATATTGTGTTGGTATGGGAGAGGAGTCGCATCCATCAGCGTTGACACATTTTAAACTTGCACATAAACGCCATGCAGGTGTTATAAAGGTGCAGGCGTATAATCCAACACAAGGTGTTGAAGGTTGGGAGGTTACACATACCATAGTCGACGTTATCTGTGATGATTTGCCATTTTTAGCCGATTCTATATCTATGGAAATCAATAAACAGAATTTAACAGTACTTGAACTGCATCAGATAGTTATATCAGTACAACGCGATGCACAGGGTCTTATAGTTGCAGTTTTAGATCATAAAGATGTTACTTGCCAGCATGAAGCTATATTACGGTTGCGAATTACTCGTCAGACTAAGGATGTGGTTTTAAATCAATTGGAAGCTGGTTTAAAACGTATTTTAACTGATGTACAAATCACTGTTTCGGATTGGCAGCCTATGCAGAAGGCAATGGCCAAGACTCGTGCAGAAATTAAACAGGATAAAAATATTCCAGTTGCCTTTCTCGATGAAACAGGTGCTGCCTACACTACTACCCTCATCATTGCCGAGGGTACAGGTGTTGAACATAAAGCTGTTATTCAGTTAGTACGCACATATATTGATGATCTGCAAGAATTCGGCTTGGTCACATTTCAAATGCGACCAAGATTGAAAGGTAC
>JXSN01000387.1 GCA_001276605.1 Achromatium sp. WMS2 | reverse complement strand
AAACCGTTGAGTAACGTGCCATCTAGGTTACCAGCGGCAGGATGAACCACCAACCCAGCAGGTTTGTTAATCACAATAAGATCCGCATCTTGATAGCGGATATCCAGATCCATAATCTGTGGAATATCAATGTTTTTAAGTGGTAAAGTACCTCTAACTTCTACCAGCTCATTACCACATACCTTGTCTTTAGCGCGCCAGGTACGAGAATTAACCCACACTAAACCTTTTTGAATCCATGATTGTAGTCTGTTTCTAGATAAATGCGGCAATAACTCTGCCAATGCAAGATCCAAGCGCTTACCGGCTAAGGCAGGAGGTATAACAAGATTATGGTGTTCTTGGTGATCTAAGCTGGCCATATCTAACACCATAACGTTTACGGTAAAGTGCTGCTTCTAAGAGAATGCTGGTGAGGCGCGTGTGGGAGGGCAGAACAGGCACGAAAGTTTATTGCGATATGCACAATGGTTAACTTTTGCGGGATATTCACATTGCTTTAGCACCTTTTACATGTAAAATACCTGTAATGGCGCTAAAGACTAACAATAAACTTAATTAATGGACCTTGACGGCAAGTGAATCGGATTCACCCTTGTTATCAGTCCATGTCAACCGCACCGTATCTCCTTTTTTGCCACCCTTGATTTCGAAACTAACATACGGATTCTTAGAAATGGCAATTCCCCAATAGGCCGTCATAACTATCTTGCCATTTAGCTCAGCGGTAAGTTCTTGAATAAAGTGCGCTGGAATCAATTCGTTGGTGCTGCTATCCTTGCGTAATCCGGTCTCCATGGGATGACTGATCAGGCTTTTTACCTCAACGGTGTCAGACTTTGCCTTAGCCTTGATGCGAATGGTGTTTCCTGTGGCCATAAGTACCTCGTTGAAAAGAGTATTTTCGGAATCTAGCTACTAAATTGCGTTAGTATTAACCACCACAACCGCCAATGGTAACCTTTATTTGCTTGCTGGCACTGTATAGGGTACCACCAGCCTTTACCACAGCAACTACTTCGCCTGTCTTATTCATCTTGATTCGGGTCGAAATACTAGGTAACATGCTATCTGTTAAGCGAAAATCGGCAGCCAAAGGTAATGGGTTAACCGCAGCAAATATGGCTATTTGGGTAACGTTATCCAGGCTGGTTTCAATAGATATTGGAACTACAGCGCCATTTTCGGCAATTTCCGGCGCCTTGATTTGGATGGCTGCACTATCTGCAACTACTTCAGTACCATACAAATTTTTCAAAACAGTAGGTACATCCTTAGCTGAAAATACCTCCTTGGGCCAGGCGGCAAGCAGGGCATCGGGTACTAAAAATCCGCCGGCCCAAGCTACACCCATGGTACCCGTAGTTAAGGTCTGCTTTAAAAACGTTCTGCGATCTTGGTTTGGCATATAGTTTCTCCAAATAAACAGCGCGACAGGAGCAAGTATGTGGTAATGAGCTGGTAGAAGTTAGAGGTACTTTACCACTTAAAAACATTGATATTCCACAGATTATGGATCTGGATATCCGCTATCAAGATGCGGATCTTATTGTGATTAACAAACCTGCTGGGTTGGTGGTTCATCCTGCCGCTGGTAACCTAGATGGCACGTTACTCAACGGTTT
>JXSN01000040.1 GCA_001276605.1 Achromatium sp. WMS2 | reverse complement strand
GAGTTGTTTAGCGAGACCATAAATTTAGTGAGTTTCTTTAATGAGATAAATGAACTGTGTGGTGTTAGAGCTATGAGCAAAGGTCTGAAGTTTTGCTATCAAGCCGCACCTAACCTACCTACTAGTATATCAATCGATGGTAAACGCTTGCGTCAAATATGTATTAATTTGTTGAGCAATGCAGTCAAGTTTACTAGCCAAGGAACGGTCCAGTTGGGAGTAACATACTCAGATAATACGTTGGAGTTAACTGTCAAAGATGATGGTGTAGGAATACCTCAAGAGTTACATAGGGAGGTCTTTAAACCTTTTATTCAAACCGGAAGTAGCGATTATAAAGTTCAAGGTACGGGCTTAGGCCTAGCCATAACTAGCGGTCTGGTAGAAATTATGGGTGGTAACATAACGTTAGACAGTGCCCCTAATCAAGGGAGTTTGTTTACGGTACAAATACCCGCAATAGTAGTAGTAGATAGTCAAATCCCAGTCGTAGACAATACCGCAATTACCTGTTCAATAATTGGGTATAACCGTCTTGATCAATCTAGTGCGCAGCTACGGGCGTTGGTCGTAGATGACATGGTAGAAAATTGTTTGGTTATGCGTAGTTTGCTAGAACAGTTGAATTTTGCAGTAACGTTAGCTGCCGATGGGGTACAAGCTGTTCAATTAGCAACTAATGAGCCATTTGATGTAATCTTTATGGACTTGGTTATGCCAAATATGGATGGTTTAACCGCAACCAGGCGAATTATGGAGTATCCAGGCCGTAGCAACACTATAATTTTGGCTACCACGGCTCGGGCTTATCCAGAGGATCAGGCCGCAAGTTTAGAGGCTGGATGTCGAGATTACCTCTCAAAACCGGTGGCACGAGATCGGTTACTGCAACTGTTGGTTAAATATTTACCCATAGAATGGGTGTATGCTGAGAATTTATACACCAGCAATGTTACCTCGGTGTTATCCCCTGAGGAGACGGCTTCGACTCTGAATGCCGAGCAAAGTCAACAATTACTGGATATTATCAGGCTTGGGGCGGTAAAAGACGTTATCAGCAATCTCGAAACACTATTGCAGGCTCCAAATTGTCCAACCCAGGCTAAATATCTGCTTGAATTAGCCCGGGATTTCAAATTATCCAGCCTACGCTCGGCCTTGAAAGCCAATATTAGTTGTGGTTGTGAACAGATGCACTAGCGGGCTTGTTCCTGCAATAGGGTAAGAATACGGGTAGCCGTATCCGAGGTTTCTGGTTGCCCAGCGTCGTTAAGAACTGTCACCATGGTTGACGATTGATCTTTAGCCTGCAACAATAATCGATATTTGGTGTTGTCCTTGGGTTTGTCTGCACGCCAAAACGCCAATCGGGAAAAGAACCCTTTGCCCTCGTTGCTTTTTAAGGGATCGTCGTAGCGTACGTAGTACAAACCAGCGGTGCGATCCCTATCCTCTACCGCAAAACTTAAGCGCTCGAGTGCTATTCCTAGGATGGTCCAGGTATCAGAAATGCTTCTCTTAATCAAGAGCATAGAGTTGCCATTCGCAGTTTTGGTTAATTCTGCCTGAGCCGTAGGTAGTGCCGCTGCCTGGGCTAGACTGGTCTTAGCCGCCTCCGCCTGTAATCCCATGTATACCATTATACGTCTTAGGATTTCGGCCTCTAATCCCGGATCGTTAGGGCGCGGTACCCAATAACCAGTGTCTTGAGTGCCACTGACCGAGTCCACCATTTTTTCCTCTAGGCCGCGATGGGTCAAATACAAATCCGTACTGCCTGGGGTTAAACTGGGTTCTAAACGCACCCGAAATTGATCGCGGGTACCGGATGAGTACAGACTATCTAGGGCCCGGCGCAAAAAGTCTGTCAGAAAATTTTGCTTGATGTTGGCCCGATTCTCTATCCAATCAGTGCGCATTACTCCTGTAGCTGGATTTTGTTCTAAAAGAATTATGCCATTTTCGCGCCAAAAATCTACGATTTTATTCCAAACTTGATCCGGAGGGGCGGCAACCTCTAGCCAGCGCCTGTCCCCATCACGCAATACTTTAACCCCAGGCACATCGGGCAACACGGTACCTGTGGAGGCCATTTGGTTGCTATTGGCGCGGGCTGCTTGATATTGGGAATATGTCGCTGTGCCGTGCGTACCAGGAATGGGCATAGAATCATTGATATTGGAAGTAGTTAGATCCGGTGGAACCTCTAAATCTGCTGTGGCTACTTTTTGTTTGCGATATTCAACCTGGCGATCGGACAATATTGGTCTACTACTACAACCATAAAGAAAGATTAATAATGCCAACCCTAGCTGGGGAAAGAACTGAATACGGTACATCTATTGAGTTCCTGGGATCGAGTCAAAAATTCCTGCTTCCAGCATTGCCGCTCTGACCTGTGGTTGCACTTGTTCCGATAACCAGGTAAGAGGTAGTCTAATTCCGCGTTCACACCAACCAAGTTCTGCTACTGCCCATTTTATCGGTATGGGATTAGACTCTAAAAACAATGCTTTATGCAAACAGCGTATTTTAGCATCCAGGGCTACGGCTTGCTCCCGCTGACCAGCTAAGGCGGCCTGAACCATTAGGCTCATTTGTTTGGGGGCAATGTTGGCCGTGACGCCTATCACGCCTTGACCGCCGCGCAATACCAGTTCGCAGGCAGTAGCATCATCTCCGCTGTAGATGGCAAAATCGGCTCCGGTCAGGGTTCGGATCCGGTCTACGCGGCTGAGGTCACCGGTAGCCTCTTTAATTCCAACAATATTGGGTATAGCTGCTAATCGTCCGACTGTTTCTGGTAATAAATCGCAAGCTGTACGCCCTGGAACGTTATACAGTATCTGTGGGATATTAACTGCTGCTGCCACAGCTTTGTGATGTTGATATAAACCTTCTTGAGTGGGTTTATTATAATACGGAGTTACCAGGAGACAGGCATCAGCCCCGGATTCTTTAGCACATTGGGTTAAATCTATAGCCTCAGTTGTGGAGTTGGCACCAGTACCAGCAATTACTGGCACTCGCCCCCGTACTAGCTCTACTACTTGACGAATTACATCACAGTGCTCCCGTTCACTTAGAGTGGCTGATTCGCCTGTGGTACCTACAGCGACGATGGCAGCACTACCTTGATCGATCTGAAATTCTATCAAGTTGCGTAATGCCGCTATATCTATGCTTCCATCTTCATGCATGGGGGTAATCAACGCCACCATACTGCCAGTGATCATGTAGTTCTCCCGCATTTCGGCCAAGTGGATTACCCTCCATATTGCAGGCGCAACCTAACTCGCAAATCGCGCAGTATGGTAGGATTACAATTATCTGTGGTCAAAATCAAACTCAGATTGTGGCCTAGCCAACGTGGCCTAACGTTGGTCGGACATCCAGTAATAGGTCGAAAGTTAAGCACAATTAGCCATGTGGTAACTAGGTTATCTGCATATAATTCTACTGGTAGAATTCCACCATTACGTAAATATATTATCCATTTACTGTCTGTGTCTAACTCTAATCTGATGATAGCCCAAGGCGATTGGCGGCTAATATGTAGCCCCCACTCAATTTTAGCTAAAGCTATCAGGACAATCAGTAATGGTAGGCGCAGCCACCAAGTGATTGGCAAATTTAGTATGCAGGATAGGGTTATGCCGTACAATGCTGTCAGGATGGTACCAATGGTGGTGGATCGGGCCGGTATAATCGTTAATGGGATATCCTGAGCATAAACGTGGGACATCGAACATAACCTGCTAGGCTAGTTGCCAAGGTGTTATCCGCAAATTGGTTTACTTGTATTAACTTATCCAAAAATTAATGTGACTATCTGCTTTTGATAATACAACCTGTTTATTAATCAGTTGGAGTATGGTTGATATATCTCAAGTGCACATTTGTTAGTTACGAAACTAAATTTAGTTGCCCAAAATATCCACAGCAGGAGGTGGTGTAAATCGAAATAACCTTGGGTTTAATCTTGGATTGCGCTGCACATGGATAAACATAAACCTGGTGGTTTGTCCAAAGGCATCAATCATCTCAAATCGATCCAGGTTGTTACCGTCAAAGGCCACATCCACCCTGGAAACCTCGCTATCTGGATTTTTTGGTATTAATCTAATCCACTCCAAATCGTTATGCGTACCCAAAGAGGTAACTTGAAAATGCTGTTCGATAGGCGCCATGCTACTTAGTAACAAGGCTGGGGTCCCACGTAGAGCACTTGCCTGTGATTTGTGTGAAACTTGTTCTAATTCAGGATTATATAACCACACTCTGCTGCCATCGGCTACTACTTCCTGACCAGCTGGATCGCTGTAATTCCAGCGAAAGCGGTCGGGACGGCTCAAATAAAAGGTACCTCTGGAGGTACGTGTGGTTCTGCGACTATTATTTACAATAACCGTTTGGATAAAATCCGCTTGTAAAGTATATAGATTGTCCAAGAACGCGGTTAAATGCGGTTCAGCACACACTGGAGCAGCCAATGTTAACCAGCTGATAAGGAAAAGGAAACGCGTAAACATAAGGTGACGAAATAACATTAGATAATCAATTAGCAGCAACCAAACTACGGCTGGTTTTTATTTTTGCTCTTCTTAGGATCAGGGTTACCACCCTTGGGCAAAGCCGCATCATTTGGACCAGAAGTTATTGATTCTTTGCTATTCTTAGCAAACTCATCAGCTAGTACCTCGGCCCCTGCCCGTTCGGCATCTCGAATTTGTTTTAACTCAGAATCGGTAAGCAAGGTAGTGGCCGCATCTTGGTTACTATCGGATTCCACGGAATCCGGCTGTATGGGATCAGGGCTGGAATCCTTGGGATCAGCAATTACTTCATCAGCAGTTGCTACCCGATCTTTAGGGGGCTTGGTAGTCGCTAACCCGCGCAATACCCTTATTATTTTTACAAATGGGGCGGTTACGAAATAAATTATTCCTAAAATCCAGCCGCCTGTGGTGTCAAATACGGATAACCAAGAACAGCCGGTGAGAATTGTAAAACCGAATACGCCTGTTATCAGTATGGCCATTAAGCCACCCAGAGGTGATAACAGATCAAACAATAGTGGTGCCAAAAATTGGCCCATGACTCCGCCCGTCCCAGACGGGGTAGGCATAAGCGTGGGGTTGGTTACGTAGAGATCGGTAAAGATGACCCCGCTGCCTAAGGTTAGCAAGAAACCTAGCCAACGCCATGGTAAAATGTGGACGTGTTTGACCAGGGCTACATTATCTCGAAGCAGGGCTACGATACCACTGAAAATTAGGCTGGTGGGGAATAAATAGGCCATATATCCAAATAGGTATACCAAAAGGTCGGCTAGCCATGCCCCCAAGAAGCCGCTGGCATTTTGCACTATGGTTAAACCAGGGCCGGAATAGGACCATCCAGGGTCCTGGGGAGTGTAGGTAGCAAGGGCCAAGGTCAAAAACAGGCCCACACCGATTAGGATCCACATCCCAAGTTCGCGTATACTACCACCTATGGTAGTGCGCCGCGATAAATTACCTTGCTGTAACTGGTTTTGTTGCTGCAACAGGGGAGATACTATCATGGTTCATAGGGATAGGATGCGCTGGGGTGTCTAACGTTAAACCACGGGCGACACAGATTTTGGTAGCGATTGGATTTAACAATAGCAACCATGCTAAAGTTGTGCCCTGGAGCGGATTTGAACCACTGACACGAGGATTTTCAGTCCTCTGCTCTACCAACTGAGCTACCAGGGCGTGCTGAGAGTATATTCTTACTCAAGTGCGGCCCCTTGTCAAGGGCCAAAAAAACATGAAAAATAGTGAGTTAATTTGTAGGCTGGGATATACATAAGTGCAGGGCCTCAGTGTAGACTTGGCCTATTCGTAACCACCTTTTAGTGTACAGTTGAGCTACGCCATGGGAATGTAGGCCGCTGGCCCGCAAACCCAGTATGTTCAATGATGTAACTCAATAATTTTGTCCCCAATAGGTAATTATACTAGTTCCACAATGGTTTAAGTGATAATATCTGGGGTTGAGCGTCCCAACAGCTGTTGCAGCTGCGTTATATGCCGCGCTATGTCGGCCAAAGGTTGGATTTCTGCATGTAAATCTTGGGCATGTCGCTTGGGGTCGGACGCATAGGTTTCTAAATATATCCGCAACGTAGCTCCCACTGTGCCGGTGCCAGATAACCTCAAGATTATCCTTGCTTCATCAGCAAAAATTATGCGCAGCCCTTGCTTCTCGGTAACAGAGCCGTCCACTGGATCTTGATAGGCAAAGTCATCAGCGGCTACTACTTGATAAGGCCCAAAATTTTGACCTGGTAAACTTGGTAACATGGAGCGCACGGTGGCAACCAATTCCTGAGCTATATTTAAATCCAAGCCCTCGTAATCATGGCGGACATAAAAGTTGCGGCCAAAACGCCGCCAATGTTCGCGTACAATGTTGGCTACTGATTGCCTGCGCACCGCTAGTAAATTAAGCCAGAACAAAACTGCCCATAATCCATCTTTTTCTCGAATATGGTCAGAGCTACTCCCAAAACTTTCCTCACCACATAAATTGATGCGACCCGCATCCAGCAAATTGCCGAAATATTTCCAACCTGTGGGAGTTTCATAGCAATCAATGCCCAACGCACTTGCTACTTTGTCAACAGCTCTACTGGTGGGCATTGACCTGGCTACGCCTTTAATACCATCGCGATATCCCTTGATATGATGCGCATTCGCTGCCATGATTGCCAAGCTATCGCTAGGATTTACAAACATGCCGCGTCCTAAAATCATATTGCGATCGCCATCACCATCTGAAGCAGCGGCAAAATTTACTCCATCTCCATTCGCAGTAAGACTTACTATTTCGTGGGCATGAATTAAATTTGGATCTGGATGACAACCATTAAAGTCTGTTTGTGGTACGCAATTCAGCAGCCAATCTAGATTCCCTCCTAGATGATTAACGAATAGCTCTTCCGCGTAAGGCCCAGTAATGGCATGCATAGCATCAAAACGCATATTGAACATACCTGAATTAAACAGGCCATGAATCGCATCAAAATCAAATATATGCTCCATAAGTTCAACATAATCCTGCACTGGATCCAATACTTCGATCAACATTTCGCCTAGTACAATTTGTCCATCCTGATCTAAATTTATATTTTGAGTATCCAAAATTTGGTAGCGATAAATCTCTAAAGATTTGGCATATATTGCATTAGTAACTGCCTCCGGTGCTGGTCCGCCGTTAGCCGCATTATATTTAATTCCAAAATCACCATGTGGTCCCCCTGGATTATGGCTAGCCGACAGTATGATGCCACCTGAGGCATTATGCTTGCGGATCAAATGCGATGCAGCTGGTGTAGATAGCAAACCGCCACGTCCCACCCAAACTTTACTTACCCCATTGGCAGCTGCCATTCGCAGAATTATTTGGATCGCTTCGCGATTGTAATAACGCCCATCTCCTCCTATTACCAACGTGCCCCCACGTAGTTCGGTAACAGCATCAAATATTGACTGCACAAAGTTTTCTAAGTAATTAGGTTGTTGAAATACCGTAACTAATTTACGTAAACCAGAAGTTCCAGGCCGTTGATCTTTAAATGGATGTGTTATCACCGTATTTATCTTCATAATTATTACTTAACTCTTTAGTGTAAAACAAAATATTACAGTTACTTTGGTACCTAACAAACAACGCTAATTGCTGATATGCTGTACAATTGGGAACTAAGAATTGCCACTTAAATAAAATGGATTAAGTTTCCACAAGTCCAGAACGTCAAATCGCGGGTATATTCACCAACTCCGAGGTCCACAATGCACCCCCTCATTCAACGTCTCATCTTAGACCATAAGCGCTTGCTAATTTTGCTTAAAGTCCTAAAGCAGCAGCTTGACGATTTTCAAGCTGGTAGTGAACATGACCTTGACCTAGCATGTGAACTAATTCAATACTTACAAGCCTACGAAAACCTAGTGCACCATCCTGTAGAGGAGCTAATCTTCTCCAAATTCTTAGCTAGGCTAGAAACAGATCATAATGCACTGCAAAACGCTATGCAACAACACCGTTTACTAACCACTATGACCCATAAATTCCATAATACCCTGGAATCCATAATACAAGGTGTTGTCATACCACGTGCAGAAGTAAATACCCAAGGCCAAAATTTACTCAAAAACTTGTTTGAACACGTACAATTGGAGGAACTACAAATCTTTCCCGAGCTGAATTCAGGTTTAACCCACGCCGATTGGTTGTATCTTGAAGATCAAGTTACTATTACCAAAGACCCGTTATTTGAGCACCCGGATTCGAATAGATTTCGCAATCTGCTAAATCATCTAACTACCATAGCTACCAACCACAATTCCTAGTGTCCATTAGCACCACAAGTATATGAGTATAAAAATAGTACTGGCTCAAGTTAACCTTTTAGTAGGTGATATAGCAGGTAATACTAACCTAGTTTTACACCATGCAATTCGGGCTTGCAAGGATTATCAAGGGCACATCATCATATTTCCAGAATTAACCCTTACAGGTTATCCACCAGAAGATTTGTTACTCCGGCCAGAACTCCACCAGCGCATTGAACAAGCTTTAGATAAATTGTTAGCTGCCAAATTAGATATTGCCATCATTTTAGGTTACCCAAGACAATATGCAGCAAAACTATATAATTGTGCTGGGGTAATTTATAACGGCAAAATATTAGCCGAATATCGCAAGCAAGCCTTGCCTAACTACGGGGTATTCGACGAACAACGCTATTTTCACCAAGGCACCCAACCTGGCCTCTGTACCATCGCCAATATTCCCCTGGCCCTCACCATCTGTGAAGACATTTGGTTATCGCAACCCGCGCAACAGGCTAAAGCTGCTGGCGCTAAACTCCTCATTAATATTAATGCTTCACCTTTTAACGTAGGTAAAGCGGCAATTCGTGAAAATAACGTGCGCCAACGGGTGCATGAAACCAACTTACCCATCATCTATCTTAACCTAGTCGGCGGTCAAGACGAGCTTGTGTTTGATGGCAACTCCTTTGTCATGGATGCTGATGGCACCATAGTGCAGCGTGGTCCCCATTGTCTTAATTCTGATATGTTGCTGGAAATAACTACTCCGGCCTCCAATACTGACACTGCCATAACCAACCAATCGCTGATACTTAAACCAGTCTCAGCACCTGACATACCTAGAAATAATAATTATGTTAAACAAGATGTTGAATTTATATATCAAGCGATAGTCTTGGGAATACAAGACTATGTTACTAAGAACGGCTTTAAAGGTGCCATTTTAGGCCTATCTGGAGGTATCGATTCGGCCCTAACGCTGGCTCTTGCCGTTGACGCCCTAGGCCCGGCTAACGTGGAGGCAGTACTAATGCCATCCCCCTACACAGCAGCTATGAGCAATGAAGATGCTGTTGCCGAAGCCCAAGCTTTAGGTGTAATTTGGCATACGATTGCTATTGAATCAGTATTTCAAAATTTTTTAGATCTACTTGCTCCCAGTTTTGTAGGTTATCCCGCAGATGTAACCGAAGAAAATATCCAGGCCCGCTGCCGCGGTATAATACTAATGGCTCTTAGCAATAAAACGGGCAAAATATTGTTAACAACTGGGAATAAGAGTGAACTATCTGTAGGCTATGCTACCCTATACGGCGACATGGCTGGTGGTTTTGCTCCAATAAAAGATGTCTTTAAGACTATGGTTTATCAATTAGCTGAATACCGCAACAGCATAGCCGCGGTTATACCCAAGCGGGTTTTAGAACGGCCCCCATCTGCTGAATTACGACCTAATCAAACTGATCAAGATAGTCTTCCAGATTATCCAACTTTAGATCTTATTTTACAACTATACGTAGAACAAGATCAATCAGTAACCGATATCGTTAATGCTACCAAGTTTGCTCCAGAGATGGTGTATCAAGTAACACGTCTGGTAGATCGCAGCGAATATAAACGCCGCCAGGCTCCCCCAGGTGTGCGTATAACCTCGCGCGCTTTTGGGCGTGATCGTCGTTACCCACTAACTAATGGCTTTAATCTTACCCCCAATCTAACTTGATCAACTCCATTATCCAGTTTGGGTTTGGATAAAACTTAATAACCTCATCCAATATCAAAGTAACAATTTTTTGGACTTAGGCCGCAATGAATCGTAACCAAATACAGTTTATAACTATCAGCATACTATGCTTAACTTTATTAGTGCCGATTAGCTATGCTCTAAATTTAACCGATGAATATAGTACAAACCTAGATAGCATAGTAGCCGTGGTAAATGATGAAGTAATAACCGCTAGCGAACTAAATGGTGAACTAGCATCAGTCATGGCCAGAATACGCGCCCGTGGTTCTGCGGTGCCACCTGTCGAAGCCTTACAACGTCAGGTACTAGAGCATATGATTGATAGACGTCTACAGTTACAAATTGCCACGCGCTTAGGAATTAAGGTGGATGATGCCACATTGGATCAGGCTGTCGCCAAATTTGCCGAAGCCAATAACATGACAGTATTTGCCCTACGCGATGCCGTCGAAAAAAGGGGGATGACCTTTGAACGCTTTCGCGAAGATACGCGTGAGCAAGTCCAAATTGCTAAGTTGACAGGGCGTGAAGTGATTAGCCATATTAACGTTAGTGATCAGGAAGTTGCAGTCTTTTTACGTCAGAATAAGGGCACAATTTCTGGTCGCGAAGCAGTGCGTTTGCAACATATTTTAGTTGCCATTCCGGATGGGGCTACACCTACTGTAATTGAAAATGCTAGATCCAAGGCCGAACAGTTATTGCAGCAACTGCGAAGCGGTGCTGATTTTGCACAAGTTGCACTTATATCTTCGGACGGTCGTCAGGCCTTAGAAGGTGGTGATTTGGGTTGGATGCCACTGTCCCAGGTACCAACTATCGCAATTGAGGCCGCACGCAATTTACCAGCTGGAGCCATTAGCGATATTGTGCGCAGTGTAAGCGGATTTCATATCTTTAAAATAGCCGAAATTAAAGGTGGTTCTGCGCAAGAAGTGGTCACTCAAACCCATGCCCGGCACATATTGATTAAAACTAATGAGGTAACTTCAGCTACTGAAGCGCAAACCAAACTTAATCAGTTACGGCTGCGTATCAAAAATGGAGAATCTTTTGAGTCTTTAGCACGTTCCCACTCCGATGATGTAGCATCGGCAATTAACGGCGGTGATTTGGGGTGGCTAAATCCCGGAGATACGGTACCGCAATTTGAAGAGCAGACGAATAGCTTGACTGAACAGGATGTTAGTGAGCCATTTCAGACTAATTTCGGTTGGCATATTGTCCAGGTGTTAGGACGCCGCCAACACGATAGTACTGCGGATAATCTAAATTCCAAGGCCCGCGAGAGTATTCGGAATCGTAAAATCAAGGAGGCACAGGACCTATGGTTACGTCGGATTAGGTCGGAATCCTACGTGGAAATACGGCTGCCCGAGGTTAATAGCAACTATTTACCACTTAACTAAAATTGCAATTATTTAATTGCTCGTTCCCGCACTCCAGTTCGCCTGTATTGATCGTTCCTATACTGGACGTGGGAACGCGGCCTGCCCCATATCGACCATGATACCTTAGTTAAATGCTAGGTAGTTACCTTGGCTCCTCTCTTGCAGTCAAATACCGTGTTGCAGTAGCGGCGCTACGGCGTGTTAGACCAAATCTGCGTGTAGTCTAACACACCATTGGTTACCAACTAAAACCTGTTAGTAACTAGATGACATAAGGTTGAGACTATTAATAACCGCCTTTGCGGGCCACATATGGTAGACCTGCGATGCGATTACCCTGCTTACTGGGGGCCAATGGAAATAGCTTATACACATCCTTACTCGTTAGTTTTTTATTGTTCCAGCGTTTGGCCATCTCCTTCAGGATAACCCGCTCCATGGGCTGTACCCCACCGTTATCAAAATACTCCTCGCGTAGATACTTGATAATATCCCAATGCTCTTGGGTTAACTCAATGCCATCTTGAGCAGCCAAAGCCTTAGCTACCTCCTCATTCCAATCGGCGGCATTTTCCAAATTACCATTACCATCCAGTTGGATGGTCTTACCATCAATTTCAAGGGTAGAACCTGCATTAGAAGCCATTGCTTGTAATATTACCTCATTAGTATATAAGATCTAGAATGCACCTGTGTAGTGAGACTCACCAAACCAAAGTCAGGCTCAATTAGCAAACCAGCCTATCTCCAATCACAGATGCTAACGCCAAAATTGTTCGCGATCTCGAAGCTAAACATATACCTCAAGTTTAGATATATTACTAGCCAAATTCTAATATGGCAATATGATCAAATATGCTTATCACTGCTAGATACCCAATTTTCAAGTATGATACTCAACGTATTCGAATTATCCTAGGAACTTTAATTTACAATGTTCAAACTATTCAAAAAAATCTTTGGTAGTCGTAACGATCGTATAATCAAGCGGTTACATAAGGCAGTTGGCACAATTAATGCCATGGAACCGGCTATTCAGGCCCTAACTGACACTGAATTACGAGCCCGTACCGAGCAATTGCGTACCCAAAGTGCTAGTGGAGTACCAACCGAAGAATTGCTACCCCAAGCCTTTGCCGTAGTCAGAGAGACAGCGCGCCGGGTTTTAGGTATGCGTCATTTTGACGTACAACTTATTGGCGGCATGGTACTTAACAGTGCTAAGATTGCCGAAATGCGTACTGGTGAAGGCAAAACCCTGGTTGCCACACTCCCCTTATACCTCAACGCAATTTACGGCAAAGGATCACATCTTGTCACCGTTAACGATTATTTGGCCCGACGCGATGCGGTATGGATGGGAAAAATTTATAATTTCTTAGGACTTAGCGTTGGTGTTATCAACTCTTCCGGCGGTATGGGGCCTGATTCTGCGTCTTATCTTCTGGACTATAGCTACACCGGAGATCAAGGTGGCTACCCCTATTTGCGACCTGTAACCCGTCAAGATGCCTATAGGGCTGACATTACCTACGGAACCAATAATGAATTTGGTTTTGATTACCTCCGTGATAATATGGCATTTGCTGCTGAGCAACGGGTCCAGCGGCCTTTTTTCTATGCCGTAGTGGACGAAGTCGATTCGATTCTGATCGACGAAGCGCGTACCCCACTAATCATCTCAGGTCCAACTGACGATAACTCCGAGTTATATCAACGGATTGATTCTATACCTGGTCAACTTACACGTCAAGCCCCCTTTATTGACGCGGAAGGGCGTGAAGATTGGGGACCCGGGGATTATTCAGTAGATGAAAAATCCCGCCAGGTATTCTTAAGCGATGCTGGGCATGAAAAAGTTGAGAATATGCTCATGGAAATGGGACTGCTCGGTGCCTCCGAAAGCCTGTATGCCCCCTCCAATATCATGCTTATGCACCATGTGTACGCTGCACTACGTGCGCACGTGTTATTTAAACGCAATGTAGATTACATCGTTAAAGCCGGCGAAGTCATCATCGTTGATGAATTTACAGGTCGCGCCATGCCCGGTCGGCGCTGGTCAGAAGGCCTTCAGCAGGCTGTCGAGGCCAAGGAAAAGGTTCCGATTCAAAGCGAAAACCAAACCTTAGCCGCGATTGCCTTTCAAAATTTATTCCGACTCTA
>JXSN01000386.1 GCA_001276605.1 Achromatium sp. WMS2 | reverse complement strand
CAAATCTGTTGAGTTATTGTTAATTTTCGCCCTGGTAACTGAGCTTGAATCTCCATATTCAGTGCATCAATATGTGTTTCAATGAATGGTAATGGGGCGATAAAAAACACGGGAATTTCTCCTGTTTTCGAGCTAACTTATTCTAGCATATTCTGTCAAATTTTAAAAACTGGATTATCGAGAATACTGGATTTCAACTGCACTTGATTCATCCCTTAGGCTTTAGCATGGATGATAAATTATTACGGCGAGCTGGCTTGGATTATCATGAATGGGCACAGGTACGTGAGTATCCAAATTTTGATGCTTATTTGGCTACTCAGGCTCCACGACGAATTTTGGCATTTTCTACCAAAGGCAGTATTTGTTACACTAAGGTTTGCTTTCAACTTGGTGATGTACTATTGTTCGGGCCTGAAACTCGAGGTCTACCTGCTGCCATTTTGTACAGTTTGCCGCTAGATCAACGTTTGTTTTTACCTATGCAACCCCATAATCGCAGTCTAAATTTGTCCAATGCTGTGGCTATTGCTGCGTTTGAGGCTTGGCGTCAATTAGATTTTATGCACTTTGTTGGTCTACCAAGTTAGCTATAAATTTCCTATTTCAATCATGGTAATGCAAAGGCACTCTATGTCAATAGATCCTAAATCTAAAGTATACATTCAAAGTTTCAAAGTTAAGTTTCATGAAATAGATGTGGCGGGGGTGATGTTTTTTGCAAATATATTTCCCCATATACATGATGTATACGAGGATTTTATGCATGAGTTGGGTTGGTCTCTCAAGGATTTATCAGGTTGTGGTTACTTGTTACCTATTGTGCATGCGGAAGTTGATTATAAGTTGCCGTTTGAGTATCAAATGACGGTTGATTTGATATTAAGTGTTACTAAAATAAAATCCGTTAACTTTACAACTACTTATAAATGCATAGGTCCGCACTCTCAGATACATGCTCAGGCGCAATTGATTCATTGCTGCATTAGTGCTGAATCTGGTAAATCCTGTAGTCTACCAATTGGACTAAGGTCAAGTCTCAGTGAGTATGTGGTTGCTGACGGTTAGTCTGAATTCTTACCCAAGGCATATCTCAATTTGAATAAGTTAAATGGTAAGGTGTGTCGGGGTCTGTTTGCATCACCACTGGCCACACGATATGAGGTGCGCTAACGTAACCAGATTTCAACGCGGCGATTTTTGATGCGGCCCACGGCTTCGTCGTTGCTAGCTAACGGTACTGAGGCCCCAAAACCTTCGATGTTGGATAAATTAATACCACGCATTTTTAGGGCTTTAGCCACAATATTGGCATCATTTAGTGATTTAGCCTTATTCTCAGCTGGTGTGCCTGTGTTGTCACTAAATCCAAATAATAATATTAGTTTGGTGTTGTTTTCGTGACGAAATAGGTATTTAGTTAGGCGGTCTAGATCTCGTTGGGCTTTGTTGTCTAGGTTATTGGTATTGGGGGTAAATCTGAAATTTATTGAGATGCGTAAGGCGTCAGTAGTTAATTTACTGTACTGTTCTGGAACTGAGGTGTCGTGAACTACCCGCTGTAATTCGGGCTGGAGGTTAATAAAACCACTTTGTTCAGCCAGGTTTTGACCAATGTCAGATAAGGC
>JXSN01000385.1 GCA_001276605.1 Achromatium sp. WMS2 | reverse complement strand
AACTGCCGCCAGTGTTAATGGACAACTCCCCACCGGCTACAGCTAATTGGATAGCATTTGGATCTGCCCCGGGAGCGAGAGTAAACAGCTTTTCTACGTTATTTCCTCTGGCACTGAGGCTTACCTCAATGCCTGGCCACACCGCCCCCAGATGCACTGTGCCATAGGTTGGAACCCCTTGCAATTTACAATTAGGTTGCAACATGGCAACATGGTGCAATGCCCGTTGGTTATTGCACCCTACCATCACGCACAAAGAGGATCCGTAGGGCGGGAGAAACGCAGTGAATCCCGCCGGAACGTAGTAATTGCGCCCATGGTGCTGTAGAGGAACAGCCAGGTAGCCAGGTAGGGTATGCATCGCGTACCGTTTCAAGATCGAAATGTTATCCCACGTTCATTCATTTGCAATTTTCACCAAATCGGAAAAATCCAGTAAATCATCCATTGCACAACCCAACATGGATTGTATGCACCAGATTTTACCCATCGCGCAGGGTATGTTCCATAAAACAAAGTTGCCAAATCCCATATTGCCGATAGCGAATACGTAAATCTGATCGAGGTTTTTCAGACCCATCATGAGCCAGCCATGATTGAGTCATGAAAAGGTACGCGATGCGTACCCTGCATGGCTCTACCGACTTCGGGTTTAAAAATCTTTTTGGTGAAGAAAAAATGTAACTACCTACCCTAAAACAAAAATGCTATACTTGATTCATAAAAAACCTACCGAACGACATAGAATCTATCAAAAGGATTACATGTCAGCTTATGGAGAAAATTGCAAAGCTTGAAGCTGATGATGCCGAGCTACATCGTCGTTTGGGATTGGATAGCATAAATAGTCATAAACCACCTATTAACAAGTTTGACTTAACTACTCAAAATAATTCCATGTGAAAGTTACTGGCAGAACTGTGTCGCCATTACTGTTACACGGGGTGCATGATGTTTAAAAAGCATTGTGTTATCAGCGTATAATTAGATACATTAGGGTATTTATGAATATTCGCACTTTAAAAAACTTGCTAGGACTCGGTCTGCTGTGGGCTAATTTAGCCGCATCTGCGGTAATTGTCAATGAGCCAGAGTCGCACCAGCCGTCGATACCGGATAAGGCTCAAGTAGCATCAGCTTTAGCGCATTTGAGCGTTCCTTTTGAAGCCAATATGGGCCAAACTGACACCCAAGTAGCATTTCAAGCCCGAACTTTAGCTGGACCGTTGTTTGTAACTAAAACTGGGGAATTGGTATGGAATCTGAGCGCCCAGCCTAAAAACTATCCCCTTCCTAAGCTAAAGTCTGATAATACCAATAATATCGACTTACCGCCGGTTGCTGCTGAACCAAGTTGGACGGTGATAGAACGTTTTCACAACGGTCAACCGCAGCCGATTGGGGCTGAACCCCAAGCAACGAAAGTCAATTATTTTATTGGCAATGATAATAGTAAATGGCAGCAAGGGGTTCCAACCTATGGCACAGTGCATCTGGGGGCGGTGTGGCCAGGCATTGAGGTAAGCCTCAGTGCCAGAGGAAATAACGTAGAAAAGCTGTTTACTCTCGCTCCCGGGGCAGATCCAAATGCTATCCAATTAGCTGTAGCCGGTGGGGAGTTGTCCATTAACACTGGCGGCAGTT
>JXSN01000384.1 GCA_001276605.1 Achromatium sp. WMS2 | reverse complement strand
CTAGGTTTGTTTCTCTGGGATATAAACCACGGGGAAACTTTGCAAGTGGCCCAGACCACCGCAGTTAATACTTTGATCTTTTTTCAGATCTTTTACCTTTTTAATGCACGTTATTTGAGGCAATCAGTGCTATCCAGGGAGGGCCTGTTCGGCAATTCAGCAGTTTTAATCGCGGTATTGTTAATTATCAGTTTGCAGATTATCTTCACTTATTTACCACTGTTTCAGGAAGTATTCGGAACGGTAGGAATTCCAGCAGCGGATTGGGGACGCTTAATCTTATTTACCTTCTCTATTTTTATTTTAGTGGAGATAGAAAAGTATGTTGTGCGCAGCTCAGATTTAGGCTAAAACTTTGTTCTTGATCCCATGTTCTCTCTGGTAATCCGGATTCATGGTTTGACGTCCGAGAATCGTCATGCCAATATTTTACCAGAGGGTAGTTGTAGCCAGGTAGCCAGGTTGGGTACGCATCGCGTACCTGTTCAAGATCGAAATGTTATCCCACGTTCATTCATTTGCAGTTTTCACCAAATAGGAAACATCCAGTAAACTATCCGTTACACAACCCCAATATGGATTGTATGCACCAGATTTTACCCAGCGATGAAAGGTCTAGCTTGGTTGATACACATTCCAGCCAAAAGGTAGTTAGTTGCGATAATACCTATGGCAACATGTCTTAACCATATCGAGGTACGCTATGTTCGGCTTTAGATTTATCAAAGCACAACCTACAGAACGTCTACTGTTGTACTACAAAGGGCAAGTGATACGCGAGGGCAGCGGTATTGCTATGTTGTATTTTGCTCCGCTTACATCTTTAGTGCGTATTCCGCTTGCTAGTGTTGATGTACCGTTCATCTTTAACGAGATTAGCGCCGATTTTCAGGAAGTGTCCATTCAAGGCCAATTAACCTATAGGGTTCAAGATCCGCATAAATTGGCAGCACTGATGAATTATACTTTGGCCTATAATGCTCGCGATTACATAGCTGAAGATCCGCAAAAACTACCGCAACGTTTGCTTAATCACACCCATGCCTCAGTAAACTCGGCCATGAAATGCCTGAAATTACGAGATGCGTTAACTGCTGGTACCGAGTTAGTCAATGAATTACGAGATAGTTTACAGGCTGATGATACCATAAAGTCTTTAGGAATCGAGATTTTGGCTTTATCTATTTTGGCGATAAAACCTACTAAGGAGACTGCGCGGGCCCTGGAAGCAGAATCTCGAGAGGCAGTACTGCGGCAAGCGGATGAGGCCATTTATGCGCGGCGGAATGCGGCGGTAGAGCGGGAGCGCGAGATCAAGGAGAATGAATTAAATACTGAGATTGCGATAGAACATAAAAAGCGTCAAATTCGCGAAACGCAGATGGATGCTGATCAAGCAGTGCAGCGCAAGCAGCGGGAGTTAAGTGAGGCTAAAATGCAGACAGAAATTGCTTTGGAAGAGCAAAAACGCAATTTGGTGGCATTAACTGTAGCCAATGCCAAAGAAGAAGCAGATGCTAAGGCTTATGCCTTGACTGTTATGATGCAGGCGGTAGCGGGTGTAGATCCCCAAATTGTACAGGCTTTGACTAATGTGCATATGGCTCCAGAGCAATTGATAGCCCAAGCGTTTTATGAATTAGGGCGCGG
>JXSN01000383.1 GCA_001276605.1 Achromatium sp. WMS2 | reverse complement strand
CGGGTAGTGGCCCTGACCGAGGCCGGGCTACAAGCCCTTGTAGGTTCCATCCTGGGCATCACCGGATACGTACTGTGCCTGCCTCTGCTAGGACAGCTCTCCTTCAACGGCGGAAAGGTCGGCGCAGATTCAATCCTGCTCAGGCCTATCCCCGTGGCCGGAGTCATCCTCACTCTCGTGCTGGTCACCGCCACAGTGGCTGCTGGATTAGCCAGCACAGTTCCCGCTCCGGTGCGCTGGGCCGACGCCGTCTCCCCCCTCAACCCGGCCCTGCGGGCGGTGCAGGCCGTGGTGGCCGGCCAGAATCCCGCGTTTGGGTCCTTAGTGGCCGTCGTGGCTTGGGCCGTGGTGGCTCTGGTGGCCAGCATGGGGGCGGTGGGGCGGCGTCGCCAGACCAGCGCGAAGGCGCTGCTGGGCTCGGGGTAGCCGTCGACCTACAGTGGTGCCGTGAACAAACCTTTCCTTGTGGGCCTTGCCGTCGTGGCCAGTACCATTGCAGTGGTCAGCCGGATCAGCTCAGTGAGGAGGGGCTGGATCGACGAGGTTTGGCGATTCGGTATGGATGGGATCGACGAGCGCCCCGACGATGAGCAGCGACGCTGACCCTTTTCCTATTCAGTCCGGGCTAGCCCATCGTCGATGACCCGGCGCAGAGTCGGGCGGGTAGCCCACAGACCCAGCCGAACCATGCCCGCTCCCGCCACAATGGTGGCGACCGTTACGAGGACCGTTGCTGGCCGGGTGATGAGAGCAATTCCGGTCGCCGGGACGAGCAGCAGCCCGGTGGCAATAATGCCGGTGACCATGGCGAACCGCATCGGTGAGATGACAGTGATGCGTCGCACCTTGTCCTGGGTTTGCAGATCCATCCCGACGACGTCCAACCCCACTTCGACAGATCGACGGTCGAGGATCGCGGAAGCTTGATTGACTCCCACCGAGCAGGCAACGGTGGCGAACGCGAAGATGATGAGGAGGATCACCCCGGTCTGTAGGTCTCCTCCGACGATGCGGGCGGATTTCGTGGCCGGGGGATCGTTGTTGATGGTTTGCATCATTGCGGCTCCGGTGCCTCCCAGCATTCCGACCACGCACACCGCTCCTAGCGAGGCTACCTGGGTCCAGGCGGCGCGCGGGTTCTCCAGCACCTGGCGGGCTGCCACGAGATCGGTGGCATCTTTGGCCCGTTGTAGACGGTGCTGGAAGTACATAGCCAGTAGCTTCGGCCCAATGATGTTGGCGAGCTCGACGACGGCAGCCAGAATGACGGCGATAAACACGTACACGCCGACCATGCCTGTTTGGTGACCGAGAAATCCCAACACGGCCTTAGAAAAGACGATGAGCAGGACTATGGCACCACCGATTGCCAGCCGAACCCACGAGACTGACCGAGGTTGGCTGCGCATTCGCACTCCAAGCGGGGAGACGTCGACCTTACGCAGGCCGATCGCAGAGCTGACAAGGGCTAGTAGCACGAGAGTGAGGATGACTCCGGCCACGGGGATAGGCCTGAGCAGGATTGAATCTGCGCCGACCTTTCCGCCGTTGAAGGAGAGCTGTCCTAGCAGAGGCAGGCACAGTACGTATCCGGTGATGCCCAGGATGGAACCTACAAGGGCTTGTAGCCCGGCCTCGGTCAGGGCCACTACCCG
>JXSN01000382.1 GCA_001276605.1 Achromatium sp. WMS2 | reverse complement strand
AAGGGCATGATCGAGCTGAAGCCGGACCAAAGTACGGTTATCTTTGCCTTTTCTGGACATGGATTTCAAGGTAAAGATAATAATAAGAATTATTTGGCAACTGTTGAAGCTTGGGATCAGGATATCCAGGGCTCCGGATTGGCTTTGGAGCAGGTGCAAGAGTTGTTAATTGCCACGGGCGCTACCCGCCGGATGGTGTTTATCGATGCCTGTCGGAATGATCCTATGCCCAACAAAGGTGGATCCAGGATGTCCGCAAGTTTTGATCCACAAAATTTGTTTAAGGATGCCGAGGGGACGCGGGTTTTGTTTTCTACCAAGGCTGGAGATTTTAGTTGGGAGCGGGATGAACTGCAACATGGGGTGTTTACCCATTTTCTGTTGGAGGGTTTAAAGGGTAAGGCGGCAGATGCCCAGGGTTTGATTACGTTTCGCAATCTTGCGGATTATGTGCAACAGCAGGTTGGGAGCTGGAGTTTTGAGCATGGAAATTCGCAACGACCGTATGAGGCGGGGGAAAGTAGTGGCTGGTTTTTGGTAGCGCAAATCAAACCCCCACCACAAGCGCCAGAATCAGTTGTTGTTTCCACGCCAACACAGACTCCAGTCAACAATGTATCTAACATTGCCCAATTAACCATTAACACCCGTCCCAAATCGGCTCAGGTGCGGGTGCTTAATCAACCCTGGCCCTATAAGCCTGGTATGTCTTTACCGCTCGGCAGCTATCCCATTGAGGTCAGCGCCCGCGGTTATTTTAATGCCACCCCAACTATCGACTTAGCGCGTAATGTTAACACTACTGTGGCCTTGCAACCGCAGCCTATTCCAGCGGTGCTGCAGCAAGGCCATACAGGGTATGTAAAATCTGTAGCCTTCAGCCCCGATGGCACCATCCTAGCCTCTGCTAGTGATGATGACAGCATCAAACTGTGGCGAGTGGCAGATGGGGCGCTACTGCGGACCTTAACTGGCCATACAAGTGATGTAACCTCGGTAGCCTTCAGCCCGGATGGCTTGAGTTTAGCCTCTGCTAGTGACGATAACAACATCAAACTATGGCGGGTGGCGGATGGGGCGTTATTGCAGACCTTAACTGACCATACAGATGACGTAACATCTGTAGCCTTCAGCCCGGATGGCGCGAGTTTAGCCTCTGCTAGTGACGATAACAGCATCAAACTATGGCGGGTGGCGGATGGGGCGTTATTGCGGACCTTCACTGGCCATGCAGATGGTGTCAACTCTGTAGCCTTCAGCCCGGATGGCGCGAGGTTAGCCTCTGGTAGTAGGAATACCAGCATCAAATTATGGCGGGTGGCGGATGGGATATTACTGCGGACCTTCACTGACGATACAGGTTCGGTATACTCTGTAGCTTTCAGCCCGGATGGCTCGAGTTTAGCCTCTGGTTCTGGTAACATAGGTGGTTCTATGCCTGGTAGTACATACGGCAGCATCAAACTATGGCGGGTGGCGCCCGTGGCAATTAACAACTCTTGCACCTGCTCCAAAGCCAATCCGGAGCCCTGGATATCCTGATCCCAAGCTTCAACAGTTGCCAAATAATTCTTATTATTATCTTTACCTTGAAATCCATGTCCAGAAAAGGCAAAGATAACCGTACTTTGGTCCGGCTTCAGCTCGATCATGCCCTT
>JXSN01000381.1 GCA_001276605.1 Achromatium sp. WMS2 | reverse complement strand
TAATATTTACCGCACCACCCAATCATTCCTTGGAGTGGTCAGATGAAGGAGTAGAAGGTGCTCATAGATTTTTAAAGCGCTTATGGACTTTAGCTACAACCTATGCTACTAATTCTAATGTAACCGTAGATTTTAATGGTCTTAGTGATAATCTACGTAATATTCGACGTGAGATACACACAGCACTCAGCAAAGCCTTATTTGACTATGAACGTCAACAGTTTAACACCGTAGTATCGGCCTGCATGACCATGGTCAATAGTCTTACCACAGCCGTCAATATGGGAATTGAAGATACCGAGGTTCAAAGCGTAGTTAACGAAGGTCTACGCATAGTCTTACAGCTTTTGACCCCCATTGCCCCTCATGTGACTCATCATTTGTGGCAGCATTTAGGTTATGGTGCTGATATTCTACAATCCGGTTGGCCCAAAGTTGACGATGTCGCCCTGGTCCAACAACAGATTGCATACGTAGTTCAGGTCAATGGTAAAATTCGTGATCACATCCAGGTAGCCGCAGATGCCGCACAAACTATAATTGAGCAGACGGCCCTTGGTTCTACCAAAGTACAAAAATTTACCGACGGCAAAAAAGTACGTAAAATCATTATTGTCCCTGGTAAATTGGTAAACATAGTAGTATAAAATATTGGTACACTAGAATAAAAAAACTGATACTCTTGGAACGTTGCATGCCCCGGTGTAGAAACGTCGCCTGGGATACTCATGCGGCCCCACAAGTTACGATCGTTTCCATGCTCCGGTGCGGGAACGTCGCCAATTTTTATTAACCTAGTCTATTACCAATAAGTTAAGTAGTTACACCAAAATTTAATAACCACTATATAGGATAAAAACAAACTACATGTTTAGACCATGGGAACTATATCTTGGACTACGCTATACCAGAGCACGACGCCGCAACCACTTTATAAGTTTTATTGCCACCATATCAATGTTGGGTATAACCCTGGGGATCATAGCCCTAGTAGTAGTACTATCTGTAATGAATGGTTTTCACAAAGAAGTGCGCGAACGCATTCTAGGCATGGCCTCACATGCCACCTTATCCGCGGTAGAAGGAAGTTTAGAAAACTGGCGCCAAGCAATGGCAACCGCCGCTTCCAACCCCCATGTTGTCGGCAGCGCACCATTCATTGAATTTCAAGCTATGCTAGCTAATGGTACTAATGTTAGCGGTTCCATCTTAAGGGGTATTAATCCCGACCTAGAAGGTCAAGTTTCTGAAGTCGTAGATCATGTAAAATATGGACACCTAAGCTCCCTAAAACCGGGTAAATTTGGAATTATTTTAGGCCGTGATCTAGCCCTAATCCTGGGAGCTAGTATTGGTGATAAAATAACCGTAGTCACACCAGAATTACAAGTTACCCCAGCTGGCCTATTACCCAGAATTAAACGCTTTACATTAGTCGGCATCTTCGAAGTTGGCATGGCTGATTATGACCGCGGAATGGCATTAGTACATATTACTGATGCTGGCAAACTCTTGCGCTTTGCCGATGGCGTCTCCGGGGTACGCCTAAAACTAGATGATATGTGGTTAGCACCTGAAATATCTAGAGAATTAGCCATGTCCTTAGGTGGTTATTACCGCGTTCGAGATTGGACTCAGGAGCATCGTAATTTTTTCCGCGCTTTGCAAACC
>JXSN01000380.1 GCA_001276605.1 Achromatium sp. WMS2 | reverse complement strand
TCCTTACTCCTGTGGCATTATAAACAAGGCTGCTAGTGTCCATTTTAGAAAATGCGCTAATGGGTTAGGCCCTATCAGTGGTAACCATACGGTATAGAAAGTACTGGTTAAATTTATGAAAGTATTGTGAAACAATAATGCAGCCATGCCGATTATGGCTTCTACGATTGCATACCACAGGAGTAAGGATTTCGAACGGGTGGAGTAGCGACTAGCTAGCCAAGAACCGATGGCCATTCCGCCCATAAAAATTGCTAAAACCAGGGATTGGGCGTATGCGGCATGCCCTAAGAATAGTTTTAGGTAATGGGACCAGATGGATTCGTAGATTAGGCCAGAAAATCCAGATAAAGTAAAAATACCAAAATAGATGCTGCGGGGTATTTTTGATAAAACCAAGTTTATTGACATATTAAAACCTTAAGGCTATTATCATTAACTAAGCATAGTTATATTAAAGTTACGCCTAATCGCGTAAGTTTATCATGTTTTAGGTGTGTTTAGGTTGCAGCTGATCTTCACGCAATCTGGGGGCAAAGTATTCATCTACGTCATCCATGGATACTTCGTTGCCCATATCATCTACTAGGGGTTGCTCGTAATCTTTCCAACCTCGCAATCCGGTTTTTAGGCTTACCACATTTGTATAGCCTAATTGTTGCATTTGGAAGGCCGCTAGCACACTGCGATAACCGGAGCGGCACATAACCACTATTTCGCGTTCGCGCGCATTAACCAATTCAGGAATGGTTTCTTCGTAATCCCACTCACAGGCAGTTTCCAGCACGCCTCGCGGAACGCTTAATGAATTTTGGATTCGCATGGTGGCATATTCGTAGGGTTCTCTCACATCAACTAATATGATATCTGGGCGTTGCTCCAAATTTTCAGCTAAATCCCATGGCATTATTTCGGGTACTGTGGTTAGGCACTCTTGAACTAGTTGTTTGTAGGTTTTCATGATTATAACGCTTTGCTAGTTAATGAATTAATGTGCAATGGCATGAGCAAACCTAGGTGCGGTACGATGGCATACGCTTTGTTCTACGGCAAGTACTGCGGCAGCGACACGCGAGTGTACGCGAAGTTTGCGCAGTATTGCTTTCACGTGTAATTTTACTGTTCCATCGGAAATGCCGAGATTGCGGGCAATGACTTTGTTGCTTTGACCTTCAGCAACTAAACATAGAATTTCGCGTTCCCTAGGGGTTAGTTCGCCGATAACTCCCTCCGGTTGCGATAATATATTGCTTTTACCTTGTACGGCTTTGGCTAAAACGCCAGTTAGTTCGGGTGCGACTACAGTTTCACCATGGGAAACGCGATTTAAGGCCGCAACTAGATCATCTGGCTCCATGTCTTTGAGTAGGTAACCCTTAGCCCCTTGTTGAATGGCACTGATTACATCTTGTTCTTCACGACTGGTGGTTAAAATCGCAACGGGCATGCTTTGGCCAGCGGTGCGGAGGCGTTGTAAGACCTCGATGCCCGATACTTCGGGCATGCGTAAGTCGAGTAAAACTACGTCGGGTCTAGTTTGCGTAGCCCAAGTTAAACCGTCTTCACAGCCACTGGCGGCGGCTACTACGTTGATACCACGGCGTTCTAGGAGTTCTGATAAACCTACTCGGAATAGTGCGTGATCATCTATAACTAAAATGCGCATTAATAGTCA
>JXSN01000379.1 GCA_001276605.1 Achromatium sp. WMS2 | reverse complement strand
TGAATGAGATAATGGCCATGTTTCACATCAGCAGCAGGCGGCGTAATAGGAGGGATACCAGCAGCGGACGGAGCAATAGGTGCATCAGCAACAGATGGTACAATAGGTTTAAGACCCACTATACGCCGTACCACATCCTCTTTAAGCCGCAAATTTGGCGGCAAGATTCGTCGATTATCATGTTGCCAATGCTGGTGTAATCCTAATCCTTGTGCAGTTAAATAGACACGGGGTAATTTGCCAACACAGTAATTACCGGCAAAGTTTTTATATATCACCCACACACAATCCGGATCAGCAGGCCAAGATTTCCTCCTGATAAAATAATCAATAAAACATTCATTTATTATTTGACGATCGCTAAATGTTGGAGGTAAAGCAATGAGCGCCGCCCCCAGTAGGGGCTGTGGTTGCCCGCCATTAGACGCAGTGACAAGCCGCTGCACTGGACTAGTTAGAGTGATTAGTTTATCCAACACCGCATCACTTTGCTGAGGATCATTGAGCACAGGAGTTAAGTCTGGGACCGTATTGGGACGGTTCTGCCAATGTAAACTCTCCCGATTAGCTGCATACAGTAATTGTTCATTAATCTGTTGTATCTGCAATTCTTGGGCTTGCTGTTTAGCCTGCAATGCCTGGTGTGCGGCCAACATATCCGCCATATTGTTTTTGGCCGTATCCCCACACGCCACTTCCATAGCTGTTTTAAAATTACCGTATATCTCCAAGCCCTTATAGGCCAAGGTGCCGATAGTTATAATAGACTCGATCATGTGCTAAGATTCCTGCTATTTGTTGCCCATTAACATTTAACTCAACTTTCAAATTATAGCATCGCGTACCTTTTCAAGATCGAAATGTTATCCCACGTTCATTCATTTGCAGTTTTCACCAAATCGGAAAAATCCAGCCAGGTAGGGTACGGGTACGCATCGCCAAAATTGCTACGCTGCCATCCCTGGCTTCTGGATTCCGGCAATCCATGCCGGAATGACGTATAATCCCCTCGCCATCAATGGAGAGGGGGCGGGGGGGTGAGGTCAAGGTAAATGTACATTAAAAAGCAAAAAGCAAAAATCACTGTCCAACCCGCACAAGGCGGACCTGCCTGGCATAAGATCTACCCTTCCAATAGTCGTTGCCGTAACTGAAATCCAGGTTCCACGCGCCACTAGAGTCGGAAGCATACGCAGATGCCGACCAGAACCATGTTGCATCTGTGTTGGGAAAAGCCACTTGATCAATAGTCGGTGTCTTATAATTACCATAACAGCTGAAATTTACTTCATTGGTATCATTCCAAGTTTTCGGCTTACCACTACTGCAATAAACCAAAGTCCGCAATTCCTCAATAGTTGGCATCCGCCAATCCTCATAACCAGCAAAGGCCGGCCAGGATTTTTGTTTTGGCGAAGAAAACCAACCTGTACGCATAATATCATTCCATTTCATCTTATTACCATTTCCCACACAAGTCTTACCATCCCAAGTTTGCCCTTCAGCACAACGCTTCCACATCAGACCATTACGGGTATCCGTAACCGTACCATCAGGATGAATGAGATAATGGCCATGTTTCACATCAGCAGCAGGCGGCGTAATAGGAGGGATACCAGCAGCGGACGGAGCAATAGGTGCATCAGCAACAGATGGTACAATAGGTTTAAGACCCACTATACG
>JXSN01000378.1 GCA_001276605.1 Achromatium sp. WMS2 | reverse complement strand
AAAGCCATCCACTAAAGGTGAAAATAATTAAGACTAAGTTTTGAAGTAAATAAAGTTTATCAGGGGGGACTCTTTCCCAAGGTAGAGGAGAAGGAGCATCCTCCCTCTCAGACTTGACCTCCCTCTGAAACTTGACTTGGAATAAATAAAAGGAAGAAAAGTAGTCTTTAATCTTGAAAGGAATGATGTTATTAGTTAAAATAAGGAAATGGGCTGCAGCATTACTACCAGCAATACATGTGGTCTTGTAAAAGTGAAGAACTTGAGACCAGAAATGTTGAAAGAAAACAGGATCTGGTGCTGGTGGTAGCTGGAGCTTGATGGTAGTAAGTAAAGTTAAGAATGTGACAGAGAATAAAGCAGGAAGAAGACCAGCAGTAATAAAGTAGAATCCCAAAAAACAAGAGAAGGGATTGAAAAATTCAGGCTGGAAGTGTAAGTCTGCAGGAATTAATTCAATGTCATTATCACTAAAACTAAGGCAATCAACAAATTGGTCCAGGTCATCAGGAGCCAAATCAGGCACAGAAGCTACTTCTGGTAAGGCCAGATTTGATTCAGACACTGGGGTAGAACTAGATGTTGTAGCCAAATTTAAATCAATTAAGTCTAAGTCATAAGAGTCTGAAACATTAATGTCTTGGACTTGGGACTCAGCAGTGCAAATCCACCATTCAGCATCCATGGTGAGAGTTTGTGGCACAGGAGTTTCTTCAGTGGTGGTGGAAGGTGCATTGGCATGGTTGACTTCAACAGTACAACTGGAGGAGGTTAAGCACACTTGAGATTTTTCTTTATGCTCCTCAGTTGAATGGCACAAGCGACCAAAATTCCAGTAGTTACATTTATTACACCACTTATAAGTTTTATTGCCTATGCTAAAGGTTTCAGAATCACCATTGCTGGGAGGGCTTCTTTTCCAGTAATGCCAATTTTGTGAAGTTCTGTTGGTTTTGTCTGGGATGTTAACCTTCCCTTCATCACAGTCAGTGCGGAGTTTTGAACACTGACCAATGCGATGCCCTGGTTTTTGACAATAAGCACACAACTTGTCATTACTATTACTAGTGGTGTCAGTAGTACTTGAGCTAGGTTGATTTTTAAGCTGTTTTTCTAACTTTTTAATTTCAGCTTTTAGTTCTTGAATTGAAGATGGAGTACTACTGGCAGGGCCATATGGATTATAAGACAGCAGGTCCATGTAGGTAGCTTTAGCATGAGCAATTACTGTTTTCCAGGTGAGGGTGCTGCCAAAACGCTTGGCTTCATTTAGCACACCTCATATTTCCAGTCGGAGACCTTCATCTGAAGCATGGATGAAAGTACTAGCAACCAAACAGGCTAAATCAGGAGGTGCATGACCAGTACCTTCTATGCGACGACATAACTCTGTTAACTTGTGACTAAATTTATTAACATCCTCAGCAGTTTCTTTACTAAGGGTTAATTTTTGAAGTTGATTTACTAAGTCTCGAACAGCTGTTGTGCTAAGTTGTTGATGGTGGTGCACAATTGCGGCAAAAACGCGAGGACCAGAGAAGTCTTCATCCAGGTCTTTTTCAATTTCACTCCATAAGTCAGAGGAAATTGACTTCTGCAATTTTCTGCCACTCCAGTGAAGGTTGGCCTTGTCAAACTTGTCGCCATGTGTAGCAAGGTAGTGGAGCCAATCAGTAACAAGTT